>NZ_VOHN01000004.1:0-99720 GCF_007859185.1 Streptococcus sp. sy018
AATCAGAGTAGTTAAGTGATGATAGCCTAGGAGATACACCTGTACCCATGCCGAACACAGCAGTTAAGCCCTAGCACGCCTGAAGTAGTTGGGGGTTGCCCCCTGTGAGATAAGGTAGTCGCTTAGCTATTGATATTCCGCCATAGCTCAGTTGGTAGTAGCGCATGACTGTTAATCATGATGTCGTAGGTTCGAGTCCTACTGGCGGAGTTTAGATGACTAAAAGGACATTGTTTATATTCAATGTCCTTTTTTATATTTCTATAAAGTGACATCGATGTCCTGTTCTATAAAAGAAGTTTGACTTATACTTGAATTAGTTAAATAATAAAGGAGTGTAAGAGATGGACATGGATAATGAAAAATTTGAGGAATTATATGATAAAGTGAAGCCGATAGTGTCTAAATTGCAAAGAACTTATCAGATAAGAATTTGGCTGCATGATGATTGGGAGCAAGAAGCGATGATTAGTCTGTATCATTTATGTCAATCTTGTCCTCAAGTCTTGTGTGATGAACATTGTTTACGAATTTATTTCAAGACGAAATTTTCTAATCATGTGAAGGATGTTTTACGCAAACAATGTAGTGTGAAGCGCCAGTTTAATCAAATGACTTATGAGGAAATTGGTGAGGTTGGTCATGCAGTGAGAGCAGAAGGTATGTTATTGGAAGATTATGTGAGCTTTAAATCTTGGTTAGAGGTAGTTAGAAAGAATTTAAGTGTCAAAGAACAAGCGCAATTGGATAGGTTAATTAGGGGAGAACGTTTTGCAGGGAGAAAAGCCTTGCTTAAACAACTTAAAGAACGTTTAGCAGAAGAATAAAAAGTAGATTAGGTGACTAATCTATTTTTAGCTATTAGAGAGAAAAGATTAAGTATTGCAGAAGAGAGTGTTGTGGTGTTATAATGAAACTGAATTAAGATAAGGAGAAATAAAATGAAACAACCATTATTTTTACAAGGGACATTGCATGAGAAGATTTGGGGAGGTAATCGACTTGGTACAGTTTTTAATTATGAGCTTAATAGTGATAAGACGGGTGAATATTGGGCTATCTCAGCTCATGGTAACGGTGTTTCACAAATCTTAAATGGTCGCTTTGAAGGAATGGGTTTGGATCAACTATATCACTTAGAACCGGCTCTTTTTGGTTATCCCAAAAGTAAAGTTTTTCCTTTGTTAATTAAGATTTTAGATGCTAATGATTGGCTTAGTGTGCAAGTACATCCGGATGATGCTTACGCTTTAGCCCATGAAGATGAATTGGGTAAGACTGAATGTTGGTATGTCTTGGAAGCTGATGAAGGAGCCGAAATTATCTATGGGCACACGGCTAAGACTAAAGAGGATTTGAAAGAGATGATTATGACAGGTCAATGGGATGAGTTATTGACACGAGTTTCAGTTAAGGCAGGTGATTTTTTTTATGTGCCAAGTGGAACGATGCATGCCATTGGTCGTGGGATTTTAATTTTGGAAACTCAACAATCAAGCGATACGACCTATCGTGTCTATGATTTTGACCGTCCTGATAAAAGTGGGCAATTGAGAGAACTGCATTTGAAAGAGTCCATAGATGTGTTGACACTTGCTGAACCAAAAAATAGTCAACCTGTGGATCTTAAAGTAGGGGATTTAATGTCCACGCTTTTGGTTAGCAATGAGTTCTTTACAGTATATAAATGGGAAGTTAAAGGGCAAGCTAGTTTTACGCAAACAGCACCTTATTATTTGATGAGTGTAATTGAAGGTGAGGGAGATTTACTAATAGACAATGACACTTATTCTTTGAAAAAGGGAGATCATTTTATTCTACCAAATCATGTCGCATCATGGGAGTTTTCTGGGGATTTAACCTTGATTGTTAGTTACAGCAATGATTAAAAAAATAGCAGAGAGATAACTCTTTCTGCTATTTTATAATGCCACGTTAAAAATGTCCAAGCTAGTTATTTCTTTTGGAGTTAGACGGCGATAGTCACCTAGTGCTAAATTGGGATCCAGTTGCAAGGGGCCCATGCTTAAACGTTGTAAGTCAGTTACGGTTTTACCACAGGCTTTCACCATGCGCTTGATTTGATGGAATTTACCTTCTTTGATGGTAATTTGAACGAGGCTGGTGTTTTCTTTTTTGCTGGTTGAAAGAATAGTCAATTGGGCAGGTTGGCAGGTGAAATCTTTAAGTACGATACCTTGAGCAAATGCTTGGACATCATCTTGGGTCATGACCCCATCAATCTTGGCTTGATAACATTTATCCACATGTTTTTTTGGCGATAGCATAGCATGAGCTAGCTGGCCGTTATTGGTTAAGAGAAGAAGACCGTGGGTATCAATGTCCAAGCGACCAACAGGGAAAACATCTTTATGACGAGCGGTTTCATCAAGTAAATCAAGAACAGTAGTATGGTATTCATCTTGAGTGGCTGAAATAACTCCTTGGGGTTTATTGAGTAAATAATAAACAAATTTTTCATGGGTTAAGGTCTGTCCATTTATGGTGACGTGGTCATTTTGTTCATCAATTTGTTGTTTAGCCAGAGTTGAAATTTCTCCATTGACTAGAACTTGTTTTGTTTTTAAGAGTTTTTTGATTTCATTTCGGCTACCGATGCCACAATCTACTAAAAATTTATCTAGTCGCATGTTAGACTCTCTTTATTTCTTTGACTAATAGCAAAGCACTGATGATT
The DNA here is from genome assembly GCF_007859185.1 of Streptococcus sp. sy018. Lineage (NCBI taxonomy): Bacteria > Bacillati > Bacillota > Bacilli > Lactobacillales > Streptococcaceae > Streptococcus > Streptococcus sp. sy018. The sequence goes on from NZ_VOHN01000004.1 coordinate 2,699, forward strand.
CCACAAGCGATGGTATAAATATCAAAGGCACCAAGACTTGGGTTGATCTTTTCTAAAAAGTTGGGAAGTAAGGCGGCGGTTGCTCCACCGATATTACAACCCATAAGAACGATAGTCATGACAGTATTATCAAGTGGTTTTGGAGCAAGTCCAGCTGCTCGACTAAAAATAATGGTTAAAATGGTACTATAGAAGAATCCTGAAATCATTGCTCCTAATCCCAGTAACCAAAGATTATGGGCAAAGGTAATCCCAACAACGGATAGTCCAAAAATGGTATAGGCTATCCCTAACAGCCAGTGTTTAAAGCGACCAATCAATAAACTAAACAGTGTTCCAGCTAAGATTCCCATCATTTGCATTAAGCTGAGAACATAGCTAGCTTCTTGAGCTGTTCCGATTCCAGATGTGACAACGATTTGAGGAATTCTCATGGTGAGGAAGGTATTAACATTGATGACAAAAAAGGCTAGAAAAGCGAGATAAAGACTGGTTTGCCATAGGTGTTTTGTTAATTTAGGTTTAGAGAAAGAGGTATCCGTATCAGTTTGTTCTTGACCTAGGTTTTCCTTAGGCACAAAAAGAACAAAGAGCAATAAAATAACTAGGGCAAATAGATAGGCTGCAAAAGCAAATTGCCAGCCAAAACCTAAGAGATAACCAACAAGGGTAGTCAAGCTGGCGCTACCTAATACTTCAGCTGAGCTGCGTAAGCCCATCATCTGTACCCCTTCTTGACCTGTAAAAAAATGTCCAATGATGTTGATGGCACGAGCATTGATAAGTCCGATTCCCAAGCCAAGTAAAATTCTGGCAAAAAGAACTAGCGTAAAGCTAGGAAAAAGAACTGGCATCGAGCCACCAATTGCCATTAAAAATAAACCTAAAATGATGATAGAGCGCTCTGATAAAAATCGGACGATAAGACCATTAGACAATAGGCTAACCATAATGGCAAAAGACGTAATCGTAATGAGGTTTTCTACTTGACTAGACGAAATCCCTTCTTTTGCAAAATGACCAATCATTTGGGGCAAGGCAGGGGAAACGGCAAAAGTGGATACTAGCATGGTAGAGAGTGCGAGTAGGCTGATTTTTTCTAAAATTCGTTTCATGGAATCTCCTTTTTAATTGATAGTTATTATTAGTATAACAAATTTCAATGAGATGAGATAGGGACTTGGGACAAGAAGTTTCAAAGAGAAGAGATTGCTTAGCGACATTATAGCCCACTCTTGAATAGCAGTTTATTTCGTGGTATAATAACATGATAATGTATCGTAATTGAGAGGAACTAAAATGGCAAATATGCTACGCACACTTATTGAAAATGATAAGGGTGAAGTGAAAAAATTAAGAAAAATAGCAAAGAAAGTTGAATCTTATGCCGATGAGATGGAAAGCCTGTCTGATGAGGCATTGAAGGCTAAGACGGAAGAATTTAAAAAACGTTATAATTATGGCGAAACCTTAGATGATTTACTGCCAGAAGCTTTTGCTGTTGTACGTGAAGCTGCCAAACGTGTCTTGGGGTTGTTTCCTTATACAGTTCAAATCATGGGGGGGATTGTCCTTCATCATGGTGATGTGCCTGAAATGCGTACTGGTGAGGGTAAGACCCTAACGGCTACCATGCCAGTGTACTTAAATGCCATTTCGGGAGAAGGTGTCCACGTTGTTACGGTCAATGAGTATCTAGCAACTCGTGATGCCATGGAGATGGGTGAGGTTTACAGTTGGCTTGGTTTGTCAGTTGGGATTAACCTGGCTGCAAAATCGTCTTTGGAAAAACGTGAAGCCTATAACTGTGATATTACTTATTCAACCAACTCAGAAATTGGATTCGATTATCTTCGTGATAACATGGTGCAACGTCGAGAAGATATGGTGCAACGTCCGTTGAACTTTGCTTTGGTCGATGAAGTTGACTCAGTCTTGATTGATGAGGCGCGTACACCATTGATCGTTTCAGGTGCTGGTGGAGCAGATATTGATCAGCTTTATATCCGAGCAGATATGTTCGTTAAGACCCTTAAACGTGAAGATTACGCCATTGATGTACCGACTAAGACCATTGGTCTAAAAGATTCTGGTATTGACAAAGCTGAGCAGTATTTCAATTTGGATAACCTTTATGACCTTGAAAATGTGGCCTTGACCCATTATATTGACAATGCTCTTCGTGCCAATTATATTATGACCTTGGATGTGGATTATGTGGTCAGTGAAGAGGGTGAGATTTTAATCGTTGACCAATTTACAGGTCGTACCATGGAAGGTCGTCGTTTCTCTGATGGTCTTCACCAAGCCATTGAAGCTAAGGAAGGTGTCGAGGTTCAAGAAGAAACCAAGACAAGCGCGTCAATCACCTACCAAAACATGTTCCGTATGTATAAAAAATTGGCAGGGATGACAGGTACTGGTAAGACGGAGGAAGAAGAATTCCGTGAAATTTACAACATGCGAATCATTCCAATTCCAACGAATCGTCCAGTCCAACGTATTGACCATCCAGATTTGCTTTATCCAACCTTAGATGCGAAGTTTCGTGCGGTTGTAGCTGATGTCAAAAAGCGTTATCAGACAGGTCAACCTATTCTAGTCGGAACAGCTTCTGTTGATACTAGTGATTTGCTGTCAAAAATGTTGGTTAAAGAAGGTATTCCACATGAAGTTTTGAATGCCAAGAACCATTTTAAAGAAGCACAAATCATTATGAATGCCGGTCAACGTGGAGCAGTTACTATTGCCACCAATATGGCTGGTCGTGGTACCGACATCAAGTTGGGAGAGGGTGTACTAGACCTTGGTGGTCTTTGTGTTATCGGAACAGAGCGTCATGAGAGTCGCCGTATTGATAATCAGTTGCGTGGTCGTGCCGGACGTCAAGGAGATAAGGGAGAATCTCAATTCTATCTATCTTTAGAAGATGACTTGATGAAACGTTTTGGTTCAGAGCGTATTAAAGCCTTCCTTGACCGTATGAATCTCGATGAAGAAGATGCTGTTATCAAGTCTAGCTTGTTGACCAAACAAGTGGAAAGTGCCCAAAAACGTGTTGAGGGTAATAACTATGACGCTCGTAAACAAGTCTTGCAGTATGATGATGTCATGCGCGAGCAACGGGAAATTATTTACGCTAACCGTTATGAAGTCATTACAGCTATTCGTGACTTAGGACCAGAAATTAAGGCCATGATTCAACGTACGATTGATCGTCAAGTTGATGCTCATAGTCGTTTGGATAAGGATGAAGCCCTAGAGGCGATTGTGACCTTTGCTCAAAATAATCTGTTGGATGAAGAAGATATTAGCGTGTCTGACTTACAATCATTGAGCTTTACGGAAATTAAAGAAGAATTATATGATCGTGCTATGGAAGTTTATCAACGACAAATGGCAAGATTAAAAGATGAAGACAAGATTTTAGAATTCCAAAAAGTACTTATTTTGATGGTTGTGGATAATCGTTGGACCAGTCATATTGATGCCTTGGATCAATTGAGAAGTGCGGTTGGTCTGCGTGGTTATGCTCAAAACAATCCAATTGTTGAGTACCAATCAGAAGGTTTCCGCATGTTCCAAGATATGATTAGTACAATTGAGTTTGATGTGACGCGTACGATGATGAAGACACAAATTCATGAACAAGAGCGTGAGCATGTGTCACAAAATGCGAGAACAACTGCTCAAGGTAATATTGCAGCTCAAAAACTTGATTTTGATAGCTTAACTGAGTATGATTTTACTGGTGTGCGTCGTAATGATGCTTGTCCATGTCAATCTGGTAAGAAATTTAAGAATTGTCACGGACGTCAAAAATTTTAAAATAGAAAAGAAGAGAGCGAGCATGGTCTTAGCTCTTTTCTTGGAGAGAAGGATGATTGTAGGGCATGGGATTGATTTGCAAGAGATTTCTGCTATCGAAAAAGTCTATGATAAGCGGCCCAATTTTGTAAAAAAAGTACTGACACCTAAGGAATTAGTTAGGTTTGATCAATTACCTAAAAAAAGGGCAATGGCCTATCTAGCAGGTCGTTGGGCAGCCAAGGAAGCCTTTGCTAAGGCAATGGGAACAGGAATTGGAAAACTAAATTTTTTAGCTATTGAAATCCTATCTGATGAGAAGGGAGCACCAGTAGTGACCCAGTCACTGTTTCCTGGTCATGTTTTTGTTTCCATCAGTCATAGTGGTCAATTGGCTCAAGCCAGTGTTATTTTGGAGGAAGAAAATGGTAGCAAGTAAGCATAGACCAACGAGAGCGATTGTTGATTTGGCAGCAATTCAAGCCAATGTTGAGGTTATTAAAAGTTGTCTAAGAGAAAAGATACAGACCTTTGCAGTGGTCAAGGCTAATGCCTATGGTCATGGTGCGGTAGAGGTTGCGAAGAGCTTGCAATCTTTTGTTGATGGTTATTGTGTGTCGAATTTGGACGAGGCTTTGGAGTTACGACAGGCAGGTTTGACACAAGCTATTTTGATTTTGGGAGTGATTGAAGCTGAAGATGTGGGTCTAGCAATTCGTCATAATCTCATGCTAACGGTAACGAGTCAGGAATGGTTGGACCGTCTTTTGTCAACGCAAGACCAACAAGATTTAGAGGGCTTGCAAGTACATCTCAAGATTGATTCAGGTATGGGACGTGTTGGTTTTCGTGAAGCTGATGAGATCAACAAATCTATGTCTGCCTTAGATAAGGTTGGTGCTAGAGTTGTAGGGATTTTCACGCATTTTGCAACGGCTGATGAGGCAGACGATAGTAAATTTCAAGAACAATTAGCACGCTTTAAGAGCATCTTGTCAAACTTGATTCAAATTCCTGAATTGGTTCATGCTAGTAATTCAGCCACTACCCTTTGGCATAAGGACGGTATTTTTAATGCCGTTCGCTTAGGTGTGGCGATTTATGGTCAGAATCCTAGTGGATTAGAGTTGCCACTTCCTTTTGACTTAAAACCAGCCTTACGTTTGGAGAGTCAGTTGGTTCAAGTCAAACAACTGAAAGCTGGTCAGTCAGTTGGTTATGGTGCAACCTATGTGACTCGTGAAGATGAGATTATTGCGACGGTACCAATTGGTTATGCAGATGGCTGGTTGCGGCGTTTACAAGGAGCAAAAGTTTTAGTGGATGGTCAATTTTGTGAAATTGTTGGTCGTGTTTCCATGGATCAGATAACACTCCGATTACCCAAGGCATATCCTTTGGGAACAAAAGTGACATTGATTGGTCAAGATAGGGACCAACTTATTACGGCAACTGACTTAGCACAATTTTCTCAGACCATCAATTATGAAATTCTATGTTTGATTAGTGAACGCGTGCCAAGAATTTATCAACAAGGATCAGCTCATGAAATTGGATGATCAAATAGCGAGCTTGAAAGGTTTTGGTCCTAAAACAGCAGAGAATTTTCTAAAACTTGGGATTGAAACCATTGAAGAGTTGCTCTGCTATTATCCCTTTCGTTATGAGGATTTTCAGCGTCGGTCAGTAGCTGAGCTGGTGGATGGAGAAAAGGCGCTCGTCTTAGGAACGGTTGTGACACCAGCAGTCGTGCAATATTATGGTTTTAAGCGTAATCGGTTGACTTTTAAGATGAAGCAAGGTGATGATGTCTTGGCTGTCAATTTTTTTAACCAACCTTATTGGCAAGACAAGATTCAACTAGGACAAGAGGTGGCTGTTTTTGGAAAATGGGACAGTAAGAAGGCTAGTTTAACTGGTATTAAAATTCTAGCCCAAGTCAGCGACGAGATGCAGCCAGTGTATCATCTTGTTAAGGGGGTCTCGCAAGCCAGTTTGGTGAAAGCCATTAAATCGGCTTTGGATATGGGATATTTGCAGCTTTTACCAGAAAATATCCCCCAGTATTTGTTGGATAAATACCGTTTGTTAGATCGTCAAACCGCCGTTTTAGCCATGCATTTTCCAACGGATTTAACCCATTATAAACAGGCTTTAAGGCGATTAAAGTTTGAAGAATTTTTCTATTTTCAACTGAAATTACAAATCTTAAAAACCAGTCATCAAGTGGAGAATTCAGGTACGGTGTTAGCCTATGATGAGCGGCGATTGGCAGAGCGTCTGGCTAATTTGCCCTTTACCTTAACCTCGGCTCAAGAACGTAGTTTATCTGAGATCTTAGCTGACATGAAATCAAGTAAGCACATGAACCGACTGTTACAAGGAGATGTGGGTTCAGGCAAGACCATTATCGCTAGTTTAGCCATGTATGCCGCCCATACAGCGGGCTATCAGTCAGCTTTAATGGTGCCAACAGAGATTTTAGCAGAACAGCATTACATGACTTTATCTGACCTTTTTCCTGATTTGACCATAGCACTTTTAACGTCTGGCATGAAGGTGGCAGCTCGTCGAACGGTATTGGCAGGCATTGCTGAGGGTTCGATTGATTTGGTTGTGGGTACTCACGCGCTAATTCAAGAAGGGGTATCGTATCATCGTTTAGGTTTGGTGATTACAGATGAGCAACATCGCTTTGGTGTGAAACAACGTCGTTTATTTAGGGAAAAAGGAGTTAACCCAGATGTTTTAATGATGACTGCAACGCCGATTCCACGAACTTTGGCAATCACAGCTTTTGGTGATATGAACGTTTCGATCATCGATCAATTACCTGCTGGTCGAAAACCCATTATCACACGATGGGTTAAGCATGAACAGTTAGCTCAAGTTTGGGATTGGTTATTAGAAGAAGTCGCTAAACAATCCCAGATTTATATCATTTCGCCCTTGATTGAAGAATCCGAAGTCTTAGATTTGAAAAATGCAGAAACACTGCATCAAGAATTGATCGCTTTATTTGATGAAAAGGCTAGGGTGGCCTTGATGCACGGTCGTATGAAGTCAGATGACAAAGAGCAGATTATGACAGCCTTCAAAAATCATGAACTAGATATTTTGGTCTCAACCACAGTCATTGAGGTTGGAGTTAATGTCCCTAATGCCAGTATTATGATTATTATGGATGCTGACCGTTTTGGTTTGAGTCAACTCCACCAATTACGCGGACGTGTCGGTCGAGGAAATAAACAATCCTATGCCATTTTGGTCGCTAATCCTAAAACCGATACAGGTAAAGAACGCATGCGAATCATGTGTGAAACAACAGATGGTTTTGTACTAGCAGAAGCAGATCTTAAGATGAGGGGTTCGGGTGATGTTTTTGGTACCAAGCAGTCAGGCATTCCAGAATTTAAGTTAGCTGATTTGGTGCAGGATTATCCAATTTTGGAAGAAGCCAGAAAGGTAACACAAGCTATTGTTTCAGAAGCAAATTGGCAGGACAATCCTCGTTATGCCCCTATCCGACCTTACCTAGTCATTGAGAAAGAATTTGACTAGGTAAAGAGATATCAAACATCAAAATTTATCGTTTTTCGATAAAAAATAGTTGCAAAACAAAATATTTCTGTTATACTAATAGTATCATATGATAATTATTAAATAGAGCTCATTTAATGGTAACCCTTTATTTGTAAGATGAGAGAGGAAATATTTAAGATGAAAAATAAGGATATGTCTTATTTGAAATACGGTGTGTGGTTATGTAATATTTTGATTGCTATCCACTTGATGATTGCGATTGGCTTAGTCATTTTTAGTATGATTGGTGTTGTTAACAATGGCTATTTGACAGATTGGTTGGCTAATTTCCAAAAAACCAATGTCTTGCTATCTGGTTTATCAGTGACGATTTTTGGTGTTATTTTTATGTTGTGGAATTTGGTATTACCAATTGCTATTTTGATTTGTATTCGTCAATTTTTCAAAAACATTTTAACCAATCATGTATTTATTTTTCAAAATGTCCGTTTGGCACGTATCTTAACAGTGTTAACCGCTGTGGTTGGTATTGTCTCAATGAACTTGACTTATGTTTTAATTGCTGGTTTGATTTGGGCAATGTCTAAGGTGATTGAGCAAGCTAATGTCATTGCAGAAGAAAATAAATTTATTATTTAGGAGTAGATATGATTATTGTCAATCTCGATGTTGAACTAGCTAAGAAAAAAATGAAGCTAGGCGAATTGGCTGAACGTATTGGTATCACCAATGCCAATCTGTCTATTCTAAAGACAGGAAAAGCCAAGGCTATTCGCTTTACAACCTTAGAGGCTATTTGTCGTGAGCTAGATTGTCAACCAGGAGATATTTTGGAATATGTCGCTGACGAACAATAGTCATCTATCATCTCAAAAAAAAAACCTTGATACTTATCAAGGGGTTTTCTATTGTCTATTTTCATTAGCCTTCAATATAATCTTTTAATGCTTGTCCACGCAAACCAGCATTTAGGGCAATGAGTAATTTTAATCTGGCTTTTTGGGCATTGAGTTCTTTGACAAACATCACCCCTTGTTCAGCAAGTAAGACGCCACCACCCTTATAAGCATATACTGGTTCAGCAATACCGTTGAAACAACGAGATACAAGAACGACAGGGATTTGCTGTGCTAAAAGCTGACTTAAGGCAGGAATCGTATCAGGTGGCATATTGCCAGCCCCGAGTGCTTCAATAACGACCCCATCAATCTTATCAGGAGTCAATAAGCTAATGATGCCATCCCCCATGCCAGCATAGGCCTTGATGATTGGGACAGTGCCTTCAATCTTTTCCAAGTCAAAACGAACCCTAGGTTCTGCTGTTTGAAAGAAAAGAACATCATGTTTCATGATAATACCCAAGGGACCATGAGTTGGTGTTTGAAAGGTAGATACATTAGTCGTATGGGTTTTGGTCACATACTTAGCTGCGTGAATTTCATCATTCATAACAACCAAGACTCCCTTATCATAAGCCTTGTCATGACTGGCAACACGAAGGGCAGAAAGATAATTATAAATGCCATCGCTTCCCAGTTCATTGGATGAACGCATAGCTCCTGTAATGACAATTGGGATTTGTGGAAGAGTCATGGTATCCAAAAAATAAGCCGTTTCTTCCAAGGTATCTGTCCCGTGGGTAATAACCACCCCATCAATCTGTTTTGCCTTTTCTTTAATCAATTGATAAAGTTTTAGCATGTGACTGGGTCTAACATGTGGACTGGGTAGGTTAAACAGGTCTAGAACTTCCAAGTCTAGATTATCAAGAGTCAGTCCCACATGGTTCATAGGGTTAGTAGTTTCAGGTCTGACCTTACCAGTGTCATCAGCTTGCATAGAAATGGTGCCACCTGTATGGAGCACAAGAATTTTTTTCATAAGTCTTCTTTCAATTCCTAAAATATGTTATTATTATTATTGTAACATATCGTAAAAAAAGTGTGAAGCAAGAGATGAGGGATTGAAATGGCAATAAAAGCAGTATTTTTTGATATTGACGGCACTTTGCTAAACGATGTTAAATCTGTGCAAAAATCCACACAAGCAGCCATTAAAGACTTACATCGTCAAGGTATTTTGGTTGGTGTGGCAACTGGTCGTGGACCAGGTTTTATCAATCGCTTTATGGAAAATCTAGAGTTAGATTTTGCTGTTGCTTATAATGGTCAATATATTTTTACAAGAGATCGGGTACTTTATGAAAATCCCCTGCCAAAATCTGTAGTTTATCGCACTATTAAATATGCCTCTAGTCGAAAACGTGAAATTTCCTTGGGAACAGCAACTGGCTTGGTTGGTTCTAACATTATTAACCTAGGCACCAGTCGTTTTGGCCAAGTTATCAGTCGTGTGGTGCCTAAAAGCTGGGCTAAGATGGTGCAAAAAACGTTTAAGCATGCGATTAGACGCTTTAAACCTCAACGTCCTGCTGATTTATTGACCATCATGAAAGAGCCGATTTATCAGGTAGTCTTAGTTGCGACTCAAGATGAAACCGATCAATTAAAAGAGAAATTTCCACAATTGACCATCACAAGAAGTAGCCCCTACTCAGCCGATTTGATTGCTAAGGGGATGTCGAAATTAAAAGGTATTGAGAAGGTCGGTGAATTTTTTGGTTTTGCCATTAACGAAGTTATGGCTTTTGGTGATTCCGATAATGATTTAGAAATGCTATCAGGTGTGGGAATTGGTGTGGCGATGGGAAATGGTAGTCAAGAAGCCAAACAAACTGCAACCTATACGACAACTAGTAACAATCAGGATGGTATTGCTAAGGCACTAGCTCACTATGGTTTGATTCATTTAGGAAGCGAGTCTAATTTTACAAGTAGTGATGATAATTTCAATAAGGTTCGTGATTTCCATGAACTGATGGATGGCAGTTTGCGTGATTTACCAAAAGCATTTGATAGTCATGAGGCTAGTCGTCGAGTTAATTTCAAAGCAGAAGAGCTCGTTGAGTTTCTATATGCTAGTCAGTCTAGTCTAGATGCTTTTCAAGAGCAAGTGGCAGCCCTACATCAAGCGATTGATCAGGCTGTCGTTAAAGTTAGTCAAAAACCAGCAACAGATGATCAGATGGTTGGTCAAGTAGATGCTTTAGCAGATCTTTTGTATTTTACTTATGGGTCGTTTACGCTGATGGGTATTGATCCTAAACCTATCTTTGATACGGTTCATGAGGCCAATATTGGCAAAATTTTTCCAGATGGCAAGCCTCATTTTGACCCAGTAACGCATAAGATTTTGAAACCTGACCAATGGCGAGAACCAGAGCCTGCAATTAAGTTAGAGTTGGATCGCCAAATCCGTAAGGCTCAGGCGCGACAAATCCAAAAAGAAAAGTCACTAAAGAACTGACTAAGGGTGTCTTATTTTATTAAAACATTTGAGTCTTGATGGTTTTTGTGGTAAAATGAAGTGATAATAATTTGAATAAAGAGGTATCATTATGATTGAAGCAAGTAAATTAAAGGCAGGAATGACCTTTGTAACAACAGATGGCAAGTTGATTAAAGTATTAGAAGCTAGCCACCATAAACCAGGTAAGGGAAATACCATCATGCGAATGAAATTGCGTGATATCCGTAGTGGTTCAACTTTTGATACGAGTTATCGTCCAGAGGAAAAATTTGAGCAAGCGATTATTGAAACACGTCCAGCTCAATACCTTTACAAGATGGACGACACAGCCTACTTCATGGATACTGAAAGCTACGAACAATATGAAATTCCAGTAGCTAACGTGGAAAATGAATTACTTTACATTCTAGAAAATTCAGATGTGAAAATCCAATTCTACGGTACAGAAGTTATCGGTGTGACCATTCCAACAACAGTTGAATTGACGGTTGCTGAAACTCAACCATCAATCAAGGGGGCAACCGTGACAGGTTCAGGTAAACCAGCGACTATGGAAACAGGTCTTGTTGTCAACGTACCAGATTTCATCGAGGCTGGTCAAAAATTGGTCATCAATACAGCTGAAGGGACTTATGTCTCACGCGCTTAATTAGTCAAGGATTGGAGCAATTCCAATCCTTATTCAGAAGTGAAAGGATTATGCTATGACAAAGGAAGTAATTGGAGATATTATTATTTCTCCACGTGTACTAGAAGTCATTACAGGTATTGCGACAAGCAAGGTAGAAGGGGTTCATTCTCTGCAAAATAAAAAAATGGCAGATGGTTTGAGCAAAAAAAGTTTGGGTCGTGGTGTCTATCTTGAAACCGCTGAAGATGGTAGTTTAACGGTTGATTTATATGTTGATTTGCAATATGGTGTCACAGTGCCAACCGTCTGCCTTGCTATTCAACAAGCTGTCAAATCAGCTATCTATGATATGGCAGAAGTAGTGGTTAATCAAGTCAATGTTCATGTCGTTGGTATTGTGCCAGAAAAAACACCTAAGCCAGATGTGAAATCATTGTTTGATGAGGATTTCTTGAATGACTAAGTTATTTGATAATTCAAGACGAGATTTGCGTGAGCGTGCCTTTCAAACCCTATTTGCTCTTGAGTTTGGTGGTCAGACTCTTGACCAATCTCAGTTTGCTTATAGTTATGATAAGGATTTAGCTGAGGATGATGTTCTGGATACACCTGCTTTCATTCTCAATTTGGTGACAGGTGTCTGTGATCATTTGGAACCATTGGATCAGGTGATTACGCAACATCTTAAGTCAGATTGGTCCTTGGAACGTTTAACCTTGACAGATAAAACCCTCTTACGTTTGGGACTTTATGAAATGACTTATTTTGACGAAACGCCTACGCGTGTAGCCCTTAATGAGATTATTGAAATAGCTAAAAAATACTCCGATGAAACGTCTTCACGTTTTATCAATGGGCTATTGAGTCAGTTTGTCGAAGATGAAAACTAAAGGCTGGTAAAACCAGTCTTTTTTTATTGACTGGTATTTGAAGATACCGTTCTGTTTTTGATTATGATATAATTAACTGGTTAAGTAAAAGGAGAAAGTTATATGGAATTAGCAACTTCTATTGACCATTTGGTTAATAGTATTTTACTCAAAGCAGAAAATCAGCATGAATTTCTTATTGGTGCTTGTCAAAGTGAGTGGAGATTGACCAGTACACAAGAGCATATTCTCATGCTGTTAACTGAGGAAAGTTTGACAAACTCTGACTTGGCCAAGTGTTTATCTATTAGTCAAGCAGCAGTCACGAAGGCCGTCAAAGGACTCATTGGCCAAGGACTTTTAGAAAGTCAAAAAGCTAGTGGTGATGCGAGAAGTAATCAGTATCTTTTGACAGAACAAGCTCTTTTCATTGCTCAAGAACATGCTAACCATCATCACCAGACGCTTTTAGCTTATCAAGAAATCATAGACAAGTTTTCTCAAAGTGAACAGGAAGTTTTATCACGATTTATGGAAGCCTTGGTGCTTAGATTGGAGAAGTCATCATGAGATATCTTACAGTTAGTGGACTTAGTTTTCAATATGACCATAATCCTGTTTTAGATGAGATCAATTACCATTTAGACAGTGGTGAATTTGTGACCTTGACAGGAGAAAATGGAGCCGCTAAATCAACCTTGATTAAGGCGAGTCTTGGTTTGCTTAATTTGCAAAAGGGACAAGTAACCATATCTGATACCAATATTAAAGGAAAAAAGCTACGTTTAGCCTATTTACCACAACAAATTGCCAGTTTTAATGCAGGATTTCCTAGTACAGTAGAGGAATTTGTTCGTTCAGGTCGTTATCCAAGAAAAGGTTGGTTTAGTCGTTTAGATGCCCATGATGAAGAACATGTGCGAGCTAGTTTGGAATCAGTTGGAATGTGGGAGAGTCGTCAAAAAAGAATCGGGCAATTATCAGGTGGTCAAAAGCAGCGTGTTGTGATTGCTCGACTGTTTGCTTCTGATCCAGATGTCTTTGTCCTTGATGAGCCGACAACAGGAATGGATGCAGGAACCAGTCAGAGTTTTTATGACCTCTTACACCATAATGTCAAGCATCATAGCAAGTCTGTGTTGATGATTACTCATGACCCAGATGATTTGGCACCCTATGCGGACCGTAACATTCATCTGGTGCGTAATCAGAATTTGCCTTGGCGTTGCTTTAACGTGCATAAGGAAGAGTAAGAGGAGAGATAATGTTTGACTTATTAACCTATGATTTTATGTTGCGGGCTTTTTTAGCAGTGCTTGCCATGAGTTTGTTTGCTCCTATTCTAGGTGTCTTTCTGATTTTGCGTAGCCAGAGTTTAATGAGTGATACCCTTAGCCATGTGTCCTTGGCAGGTGTAGCAATAGGCGTGGCAATGGGGCTATCACCTACTTGGACAACTCTAATAATTGTTAGTTTAGCAGCCATTTTTTTAGAATATCTGCGAAGTGTTTATCAGCATTATATGGAAATTGCGACAGCTATTTTAATGTCTGCTGGTTTGGCCCTGTCTTTAATGATTATGAGTAAGGCGGCAAATGCTTCCAGTCTGAGTTTAGACCAGTATCTTTTTGGTTCGATCATTACCATTAGTCACCATCAGGTTTTAGCTCTTTTTGCCCTAGCCTTTCTTATCTTACTCTTAACTGGTTTGTTTATTCGTCCCATGTATTTACTAACTTTTGATGAAGACACTGCCTTGGTTGATGGTTTACCAGTTAAATTAATGTCTATTTTGTTTAATATAATCACAGGTATTGCTATTGCTTTGATGATTCCAGCTGCAGGAGCACTCCTTGTTTCTACCATCATGGTCTTGCCAGCCAGTATTGCCATGCGTTTGGGAAATAGTTTTCGTCAAGTCTTGCTGATAGCCTTATTAACCAGTTTTATGGGGATGGTTAGTGGTCTTTTATTGTCGTATCATTTGGAAACACCAGCTAGTGCGACCATTACTATGGTATTTGTTAGTTTATTTCTTTTAGTTAGTGGTATTAAAAGAGGCGCTAAGGCTTAGTCTATTAGTTCTTTTAGTTGAAGAATTAGGCTTAAATGGGTATAATGAAAGTAAGAATATTCAAAGGAGAAAGAGATGACAGTATTGATTTTAGGTGGAGCAGGCTATATCGGCTCACACATGGTTGATCGTTTGATTGAAACTGGAAAAGAAAAGGTTGTTGTCGTTGACAACTTGGTCACAGGTCACCGTGCAGCCATTCATCCAGATGCTCTGTTTTATGAGGGAGATTTGGCTGATAAGGTATTTATGCGTCGTGTCTTGACAGAAAATCCAGATATTGATGCGGTGATTCACTTTGCAGCTTACTCTTTAGTTGCAGAGTCTATGGAAAATCCGCTTAAGTATTTTGATAATAACACGGCTGGTATGGTTAGTCTATTAGAAGTGATGAATGAGTTTGGCATTAAAAATATTGTCTTTTCATCGACTGCTGCTACCTATGGTATTCCAGAAGAATTACCAATCAAAGAAACAACCCCTCAACGCCCAATCAATCCGTATGGTGAAAGCAAGCTCATGATGGAAACCATGATGAAGTGGGCAGATCAAGCTTATGGGACAAAATTTGTTGCCCTACGTTATTTCAATGTGGCAGGAGCTAAGCCAGATGGCAGCATTGGAGAAGATCATGGTCCAGAAACGCATCTATTGCCAATTGTCTTACAAGTTGCTCAAGGGACACGAGATAAAATCATGATTTATGGTGATGATTATAATACACCAGATGGTACCAATGTTCGTGATTATGTTCATCCTTTTGATTTGGCAGATGCTCATATTTTAGCTGTGGATTACTTGCGTGCAGGGAATCCTTCGTCAGCCTTCAATCTCGGATCGTCAACAGGATTTTCTAATTTAGAAATTCTTGAGGCAGCTCGTCAAGTGACGGGTCATCCGATTCCAGCTGAGATGGCAGATCGTCGCCCTGGCGATCCAGATACCTTGATTGCTGAATCAACGCGAGCGCGTGATATTTTAGGATGGAAACCAGCATTTGATGACATTAAGAAGATCATTGAAACAGCTTGGGCTTGGCATTCTAGTCATCCAAAAGGTTATGATGATCGTGATTAAGGTAAGGAGAATAAATGAAAACTTTTGCAGAAATTGTTAGTAACTTCAATCCTACAACTGTGGAAACTCTCCAATCAAAGTTTGTCCAGGGTGAAAAAGTGGTGCTTTTCTTAGGTCGTGCGACCTGTCCTTATTGTCAACGTTTTGCTCCTAAATTGGCCAATGTCGTTGAAGCAGATGGTCTGACTATTGATTTTATCAACAGTGAAGAGGCAACTCAGTTAGAGTCCATTCAAAACTTTCGTCATCAGTACGAGATAAAGACAGTTCCAGCACTCTTGGTTGCAGAAAATGGTCAAGTTAAGGTGGTTTGTGATTCTTCTTTATCAGAAGACGAGATTCGTACGTTTATTGGATAACATAGAAAAACTGACTTGATTGAATAATCAAGTCAGTTTTTAATAGAAAGGCTAGGGTAACTGTCCTAGTTTTTTTATTGACTGAGAGGGCTGTTTAGATAGATGTCAATCAATTGTTCGGTGGCTTGAATTGAGTCTAAGTGTGTTCGCTCGTAAGCATGACTTGATTCAATACCAGCTCCTAAGAGAGCGTGTCGCACCTCAGCACCTGCCGTCATAGCAGCAGACGCATCACTTCCATAGTAAGGATAGATGTCTAGTTGATAGGGGATTTGCTGTTTTTCTGCTAATTGAACCAAATGTTGACGCAAGCCAAAATGGTATGGGCCAGAAGCATCTTTGACGCAGATTGATACAGAATATTCATCTGTAGCTTGATCATCACCAATAGCGCCCATATCAACAGCCAAATATTCGACCACTTCCTTGGGGAGACTAGAGTTTGCTCCATGCCCAACCTCTTCAAAACTAGAAAAGTAAAAATGAGTGGTGTAGGGAAGGAGCGTGTTTTCCTTGGCATAATTTTTTAATAAATTAAGTAAAATGGCAGCTGATACCTTATCATCTAGGTGACGTGATTTGACAAAACCACTAGTGGTCACTTGGGTACGGGGATCAAATGAGATAAAATCTCCAACCCGAATCCCAAGAGCTGATGTTTCATCAGCAGATGTTACTTTTTCATCCAAACGAACTTCCATATTATCTTGATTGCGTTCCAATTTGCCTGAATCTCGGTAAACATGGACACTGGTTTGATGTAGGAGAATAGTACCGCTGATTTCTTTACCATTTTGGGCAAGATGAACGGTGCAATTTTCTCCCTCAATCGCATTGTAATTAAAGCCACCAACTAAGGCGATTTTCAAGCGACCATCTGGCTTAATGGCTCTAACCATGGCTCCCAAGGTATCCAGATGAGCAGTGACTAGGCGATGTTCTTTTTGATTATGACCGTCTAAGCTAACGAGAACACCATCTTTGGCAGTGCGTTTAGGATTATAGCCAAGATGAATTAACTCTTCAACCAAATAATCCATAATGGCTTTGGTATAGCCTGTTGGTGAAGGAATACTAGTTAGTTTGGTTAGGTAGTCTAAGGTTGTCATTTATTGTCTTTCTTTTTGTAACCAAATTTTGCGGCTAGACCAATCAAACTTAATCCCATGACTTGAAGAAGGGCAGATGTACTTGTACCTGTATTTGGTAGGCTGTGTTTTTCAGCTCGTGAATAATTAACAGGTTTAGCAAGGTCTTTACTTGAACTTGTCTGATGTGCAACTAATGGTTGTTTTTCAGGAACAACCCCTATGTTTGTCATAGGTGTCTTAGTTGGTTTTCCTGAAGTTGTTACGGTTGTTTGGTCTTGTTTTGGCGTGCTAACTTCTACAGCCTGTTCTGGAGTTTTGATTTCCACACTTGGTTTTGGAGTGGATGGTGTGTTTTGTGTATTTTCAATCACTTCTTCAGTCACCGTTTCTTGCGGCTCAAGATAAGTGAATCGGAAAGTGCCAAAACCTTCTAAACTGTTTGGTTCTAAATAGCTAATGCTTTGATCGGTACCAAGTAAGCTCTTAGCATAATCAGCAGTTCTAAAGCGTAAATCAAGTCCCTTGATAGTGTCAGCAAAACGCCAGTTATTGTCAGCACTTGGGTTGATCATTTTTTCAGAAACGATGTAGTTGATAATAGCTTGGCGATTTTCCAAGTTAAGGATGCGGTTTAGACTTGCATTTTTCACACCAGGGAAAGTACCGCTAGCACGGTAGTTGTTAGTGACTACAATAAATTCTTGTGCGTCGTCAATTTCTTTACCTTGGTAACGAAGATTTTTCACACGGTTGGCTGTTTCGTTAACCAATTTACCATCACGATCATATTTGTTTGGTTGAGTGATGTCATATTCATAAGTCAAACCGTCAATGATGTCAAAATTATAGGTACGGTAGTCGGTGTTGACCAAATCTTGTGGCTCTGTTTTATTTGGATCCACTTGGTTGAATTGACCAGCAGACATTTCTAACCATTCACGAAGGTCGGCACCTGTCACTTTAAGAATAGCAGTGACATTGTCATAAACATAAAGGTCAGCAACATTTTTGATTGCCAATGGTCCAGCTGGGATGTCTGTGTAGGCTGTTGGATCATTACGGGCTCCAGCCTTAAATGGTGCAGCAGCAGAAAGAAGTGGCAATTCGCCTTCAGGAGTACCAGTTAGTTCTTGTTTAACATACCAAAGTTGAGCATTATTAACGATTTGAACAGATGGGTCATCTTGAACAAGGGCAAAGTAGCTGGTGATTGGAGCAGTTGTTGTTCCGACTTGTTGACGAACATAAGCAACTGTTTTGTCATGTGTTTCTTGAGCCATTTGAACAAGTCTTTCATCAACGACTTCTGACTTGTTATCAATTTTACGTAGGCTACCTTGGCTCAACTCTTTATTGACTTGCCATTTACCATCAGTGTAAGTCACATTAAGATCAATGACTCCTAGACGGTCGCCGTATTTACCAGCCATGACAACAGGTGTTCCATTGATCGTTCCTTTTTCTAGGTCAACACCTGCAAATTGGCCGTAATAACTAGATGGAAATTCCGCGTGAGAGTGTCCTGTTACAAGCGCATCAACACCTTCTAGACTAGCTAGCTGGTAGCTGACATTTTCTTCCCCAACTGTGTATTCTTCATCTCCGATACCTGAATGGGCAGTGACTAAAACGAGATCTGCCCCAGCTTCACGCATGGTTGGAATCAATTCTTTAACGGCTTCAACAGCATCGCGAACAAGAACTTTACCTTCAAGGTTAGCCTTGTCCCAGTTCATGATTTGTGGTGGTACAATGCCTGTAATTCCGACTTTAAGTGAAACTTTTTTGCCATCAACATCTGTGAAGGTCTTAGTGACGACTTCATAAGTCTTAAAGATTGGTTCGTTGGTTTTCGCATCAATGACATTGGCATTGAGAATAGGTAGTGAAGAAGCTCCTACTACGCTCTTTAAAAATTCTAAACCGTAGTTGAATTCATGGTTACCGATATTGGCAGCATCATAATTTAATAATTCCATAGCAGCATACATAGGATGTTTTTCCCCTTCTTTGACAGGATCAACTGTCGCTGCATAAGTTCCTAGTGGTGTTCCTTGAATAGTATCTCCACTATCGATTAGGATTGTATTGCTATTTTCAGCCTTGGCTTCGTCAATTAGGACAGAAGTTTTTGCCAAACCGATATTTTGTGAGGTTTTATCTTGGTAGTAGTCGTAGTTGATGAGGTTGGTGTGGAGGTCAGTTGTCGAGAGAACACGAACATTGACATTTTGCCCTTCAACAGGTGCTAAATCTTCAGTTTCAGCTTCGGTAACAGCCATTGTAGTAACGACAGGCTCTGCTGATGTGCTTTCTTCTGTCACAGGTGTGTCACTGTCTGTACTAGCCGTTGAACTTTCAACTACTGGACTAGGGTTATCAACTGTTTCACCTGTAGTGCTCATTTCATTGGTAACAGATGTAGGTGGTGTCGTTGTATCCGTTATTTCTTGAGCTTGAACCAACTGGCTTGCTCCCATACTGGCAGCTACCAAGGATAAGAGTAAGGCACTCTTAGATAGATAGTATTTTGACATATAAAGCCTCCTTAAAATTTTCTTAACACCTCTATTTTAATCCTAAATGACGAAATTAGCAACTACTTTTTAGAAAACGATTTCATTTTTTATCTGGTCTTGATTTTTGGCAAGAATCGCATGATTTTTTATCATAAAAATGGTAAAATAGTCTATTATCAATCAAGAAGAAGACCTATTTGAAGGAGCCTATGCCAAATGGTAAAAGAAAAGAATTTAACAGGACAAGAAGTGGTTGAATTAACGGCAAGCTACTTGAGTGAAACAGATGTTGCTTTTGTTGAGAAAGCTATGAACTATGCGGTAGCTGCCCATACTGGCCAGTTTCGCAAATCAGGTGAGCCTTATATTATTCATCCTATTCAAGTGGCGGGTATTTTGGCAAACTTGCATTTGGATGCGGTAACAGTGGCCTGTGGCTTTTTGCATGATGTGGTAGAAGATACTGATATTAGTCTGGACGATTTGGCCTTTGACTTTGGTTCAGACGTTCGTGTCATTATTGATGGTGTAACTAAGCTTGGTAAGGTTGAATACAAATCTCACGAAGAGCAGTTGGCTGAAAATCAT
This sequence comes from Streptococcus sp. sy018, assembly GCF_007859185.1. Lineage (NCBI taxonomy): Bacteria > Bacillati > Bacillota > Bacilli > Lactobacillales > Streptococcaceae > Streptococcus > Streptococcus sp. sy018. Next base: position 22,626 of record NZ_VOHN01000004.1, read on the forward strand.
CGCAAGATGCTCATGGCAATGTCTAAGGATATTCGTGTGATCTTGGTAAAACTGGCTGACCGTTTGCATAATATGCAGACCCTTAAACACTTGCGTAAGGATAAGCAAGAGCGTATTTCGCGTGAAACGATGGAAATCTATGCACCGCTAGCTCATCGCTTGGGAATTAGCCGAATTAAGTGGGAGTTAGAGGACATGTCGTTTCGTTATTTGAACGAGACAGAGTTCTATAGAATTTCTCACATGATGAAAGAAAAAAGGCGAGAGCGTGAGGCCTTGGTTGAAGAGATTGTTGGGCGGATTACTTCTTACACTAATGAACAAGGCCTTTATGGTGACATTTACGGTCGTCCCAAACACATCTACTCGATTTACCGTAAGATGCGCGATAAGAAAAAACGCTTTGACCAAATTTATGATTTGATTGCCATTCGTTGTGTCATGGAAACGGCTAGTGATGTCTATGCCATGGTCGGTTATATTCACGAACTTTGGCGTCCTATGCCAGGGCGGTTTAAGGATTACATCGCAGTACCTAAGGCCAACGGTTACCAGTCTATTCATACTACAGTTTATGGCCCCAATGGCCCGATTGAGATTCAAATTCGGACTAAGGACATGCACCAAGTGGCTGAATATGGTGTGGCAGCCCATTGGGCTTATAAAAAGGGCATAACTGGTAAGGTCAATCAGGCTGAACAAGCTGCTGGCATGAACTGGATTAAAGAGTTGGTTGAGTTACAGGATGATTCCAGTGGTGATGCGCGTGAATTTGTAGATTCTGTTAAGGAAGATATTTTTACTGAACGCATTTACGTTTTTACACCAACTGGAGCTGTCCAAGAATTGCCAAAAGATTCTGGGCCAATTGATTTTGCTTATGCCATTCATACCCAAGTAGGTGAAAAGGCGACTGGTGCCAAAGTCAATGGGCGTATGGTGCCTTTAACAGCTAAGCTTAAAACAGGCGATGTGGTAGAAATTATCACGAATAGTAATTCCTTTGGGCCAAGTCGTGATTGGATTAAAATTGTTAAAACCAATAAGGCCAGAAATAAGATTCGCCAGTTTTTCAAAAATCAAGACCGTGAGTTGTCTATCAATAAAGGACGAGAGTTGCTAGTTGCTTATTTTCAAGAGCAAGGCTATGTGGCCAGTCGATTTTTGGATAAAAAGCATATTGACATGATCTTGCCTCGCTTGAGTGTCAAAAGTGAGGAGGCTCTGTATGCAGCCATTGGTTTTGGCGAACTAAGTGCCATTAGCGTTTTTAATAAATTGACCGAAAAAGAGCGCCAAGAGGCTGAACGAGCTAAGGCCAAGGCAGAAGCCGATGAGTTGGTTAATGGCGGCGAAATCAAACAAGACAATCGTGAAGTCTTAAAGGTGCGTAGTGAAAATGGCGTCATCATCCAAGGGGCAAGTGGTTTGTTAATGCGGATTGCCAAGTGTTGTAATCCCGTTCCAGGTGATAGAATTGACGGCTACATTACCAAAGGACGTGGAGTGGCGATTCACCGTAGTGACTGTAACAATATCAAGAGTCAAGACGGTTATAATGAACGCTTGATTGAGGTTGAATGGGATGGTCAGGATACGCATAAGGAATATGTGGCAAACATTGATATTTACGGTCTGAATCGTAGTGGACTTCTCAATGATGTTCTCCAAATCCTATCGACCAGAACCAAGAACATTTCTTCGGTCAATGCTCAATCAACCAAGGATATGAAATTTGTCAATATTCACTTGAGTTTTAGCATCCCGAACCTAGCTACCTTGATGGCTATTGTGGATAAGATTAAGGTTGTGCCAGATGTTTATAGTGTGAAACGAACGAACGGGTAAGTAAGATGAAAATTATTGTGCAACGTGTCAAAGCTGCCAGCGTTCATGTAGCAGAACAAGAAATCTCAAGTATTGACCAAGGTTTACTACTTTTGGTTGGTATTGGTCCTGATGATAATCAAGATGACTTGGCTTATGCTGTTCGTAAATTAGTGCATATGCGAATTTTTGCTGATGAGGCAGATAAGATGAATCGATCTGTTCAAGATATTGGCGGTCAGATTTTATCGGTGTCCCAGTTTACGCTTTTTGCCGATACTAAAAAAGGCAATCGCCCAGCATTTACAGGAGCAGCCAGTCCAGACTTTGCTAAAACATTTTATGAAACGTTTAATCAGCAACTCTCCCAATACGTTCCAGTTAAAGCTGGTATCTTTGGTGCTGATATGCAAGTCAGTCTGGTTAACGATGGCCCAGTGACCATTATTTTAGATACAAAAAACAGGTAAGTTAATTTACCTGTTTTATTTTTTTCGTTTAGCAAAGTCAACAAATTTGAACTTGTCGAGCTTATGTCGGCTTTCAGTAAATTGAAATTGTTGACCATCAGCGAGAAATACTTTGGATTTGACAGAAACTACATGCTGATCGCCATGTAAATCAAGATAAATCTGATCGGTAGCTGTCACTTGCTCAATCGTGATTTCTTTTTGAGCGTAGGCAATATCTAGTTTTAACATATGTTCCAAGTAGGCATAGATAGAATATTGGGCAATATCTTTATTGATATTTGGTACCAGTTGCTTATCCAAGTAATCAATATCTAATACGGAAGCAACTCCATCTACCTGTCTTTGACGAGTGATTCGCCAAACGATTGCCTTGTTGGTAAAACCAGTTGTTTGAGCTTGCTTATCATCAAGGATAACCTTGTCCAAACTGATGACTCGTGTTTTTGAAGGCATGCCTAGATGTTGGACTAATTCTTGATAGCTGGTCAATTCAGAAATTGGAAATTGAATCTGCTGTCTGTGAATGACCTTAGTGCCCACACCTTGTGTGCTTTCAACAAGACCGGCCTCATTCAACAGGCGAAGCGCCTTTCTGATGGTGTCACGACTGGCTGAATAGGTTTTAGTTAGGGTCAATTCGGAAGGTAAATACTGACCAACAGGATAGTGTTGTTTTTTAATCTTATCTTGTAAGTCCTTAAAAATGATTTCGTATTTTTTCATTTGTTTCTCTCAATGATTACTTGTCTGTTTTTTAGCAGACAAGAGTTTTATTTTACCAAAAAAATGATAAAAAATAAAGCATACAAGTTGCATACAGAAATAAAATCGCTTACAATAGGGTTAGAAGTAACTTTATAGACCATTTTTGGTTGTTAAAAAATATGAGGAGTCATCAAATGGGAAAATTTGAAAAAGAAGCCAAATTGCTGCTTGATGCAGTAGGTGGCAAGGATAATATTTCTGCTGTATCGCATTGTGCCACACGGATGCGTTTTGTGTTGTTTGACGATAGTAAAGCTAATGTAGCAGCGATTGAAAAAATTTCAGCCGTTAAGGGTACCTTTACAAATGCAGGACAGTTTCAAGTCATTATTGGTAATGATGTGCCAATTTTTTACAATGACTTTACAGCCGTTTCAGGCATTGAAGGGGTGTCAAAAGAGGCAGCTAAGGCAGCAGCCAAGAGTAATCAGAATGCTATTCAGCGTGTGATGACCATGTTGGCTGAGATTTTCACGCCAATCATTCCAGCCATTATCGTCGGTGGTTTGATTCTAGGTTTCCGTAATGTCCTAGAAGGTGTACAATGGTCATCTCTAGGGGGTAAAACCATTGTTGATGTATCGCCATTTTGGAGTGGTGTCAATCATTTTCTTTGGTTGCCAGGTGAGGCCATTTTCCACTTCCTACCAGTTGGGATTACTTGGTCAGTAGCACGTAAGATGGGAACCACTCAGATTTTAGGGATTGTTTTGGGGATCTGTTTGGTTTCGCCACAGTTGCTAAATGCCTATGCCGTAGCAGGCACACCAGCTAAAGAGATTGCAGAAAACTGGGTGTGGAACTTTGGTTCGTTTACTATCAACCGTATTGGTTATCAAGCACAAGTTATTCCAGCCCTTTTGGCAGGTCTATCACTATCTTATCTAGAAATCTTCTGGCGTAAACGCATTCCAGAAGTAGTATCGATGATTTTTGTGCCATTCTTGTCTTTGATTCCAGCCTTGATTTTGGCTCATACGATCTTAGGACCATTTGGTTGGGCAGTTGGTAAAGGTTTGTCAGCGATTGTTTTAGCAGGTTTGACAGGTTCCTTGAAATGGTTGTTCGGCGCAATTTTTGGAGCTCTGTATGCACCGTTTGTTATCACAGGCCTACATCACATGACCAACGCGATTGACTCACAGTTGATTGCTGATGCAGGTGGTACAGCCCTTTGGCCAATGATTGCCCTATCAAATATCGCTCAAGGTTCAGCCGTACTAGCTTACTACTGGATGAATCGTAAAAATGAACGTGAAGCACAAATTTCGCTGCCAGCGACCATTTCAGCCTACCTTGGGGTAACTGAGCCAGCTCTTTTTGGGGTCAATGTCAAATACATCTACCCATTCGTAGCCGGGATGCTTGGTTCAGGTCTAGCAGGTTTGTTGTCAACCATGTTCAATGTGACTGCTAATGCCATTGGTATCGGTGGTATTCCTGGTATCTTGTCAATTCAGCCAAAATACATGCTTGCTTTTGCAGGTATTATGTTGGTGGCGATTGCCGTACCATTTATTCTAACCGTATTCTTCCGTAAAGCTGGTATCTTAACTAAGGTAGAAGATGCTGCAATGAAACTAAGTCAGGAAGAAGCAGTTGCCGAAGCTAAAAAAGAATCTACTTCAGTGGGGCATCTCGTTGACTTGTTTAGCCCAATGGCAGGTGAAATCAAGCCTTTGAGTCAAGCAACAGATCCAGTTTTTGCTTCAGGTGTGATGGGGCAAGGGGTTCTTATTGAACCAAGTGATGGTAAAGTCGTTGCGCCATTTGATGGAACGGTGTCTGTCTTATTCCCAACCAAGCATGCAATTGGTTTAGTATCCGATGCAGGAGTAGAAGTGCTAATTCATATTGGTATGGATACCGTTAGCTTGGATGGCAAAGGCTTTGAAGCTTATGTCAAACAAGGTGAGCGTGTCGCAGCAGGTGATACCTTAATTAACTTTGATTTGAATGTGATTAAAGCTGCTAATCTAGTTAGTGAAACACCAATTATTGTAACCAATCAAGAACAATTCCAACCAGATGTTGTTGGTCAACTACCTCGCCAAATTAAACGTGGTGAAAGCTTGCTAACAGCTAGTCGTATTTAAGTGGATTAGCTAGCATTTAAAAGAAAAAAGAGGGTCAAGATGTCGATAGCGGCTTCGCCATATCGCCTTGGCCCTTTTGAAATGAATAAGGAGAAAAATACGAACATGGCATTTGATAAAAGTCAGGTAGTTTATCAAATTTATCCCAAATCTTTTAAAGATACTACTGGAAATGGTGTCGGAGATTTACGAGGCATCATTGAAAAACTTCCCTACCTCGCCGAACTAGGAATCGATATGGTCTGGCTCAATCCGTTTTATCCTAGTCCACAACGGGATAATGGTTATGACATCTCAGATTACAAAGCAGTCAACTCTCTTTTTGGCACGATGGCTGATTTTGAAGAGATGATTGCCAAAGGTCGAGAATATGGCATTAACTTTATGTTGGACATGGTACTCAACCATTGTTCAACGGAGCACGAATGGTTTCAAAAGGCCTTGGCTGGCGATAAATTTTATCAAGATTTTTTCATTCTTCGAGATGAACCAACAGACTGGGTGTCAAAATTTGGTGGCAACGCTTGGGCACCTTTTGGTGATACTGGCAAGTATTATCTTCATCTATTTGATAAAACCCAGGCAGATCTCAACTGGCGTAATCCCCATGTGCGACAAGAACTGATTGATGTTGTTAATTTTTGGAAGGTAAAAGGGGTCAAAGGGTTTCGTTTTGATGTGATTAACTTGATTGGTAAAGATGAGATTTTAGAAGATTGCCCAATCAATGATGGCAAGCCAGCCTATACTGATCGTCCGATTACCCATGACTATCTGCATGAACTCAATCAAGCTACCTTTGGTACAGAAGCAGGGTTTATGACAGTAGGGGAGATGTCGGCAACAACCATTGAAAACTGCCTACTTTATACAGCCCCAGAACGAGAAGAACTCTCTATGGCCTTTAATTTCCATCATCTCAAGGTGGATTATGACCAAGGTCAAAAATGGACGATTAAAGCCTTTGATTTCAAGGAACTGCAAGGACTTTTCCACAGTTGGGGACAAGAAATGAGTGAGGGAAATGGTTGGAATGCTCTCTTTTATAACAACCATGACCAGCCACGAGCCCTTAATCGCTTTGTTGATGTTAAGAACTTCCGTGAGGAAGGAGCAACCATGCTGGCAGCGTCAATTCATCTCTCACGAGGGACACCCTACATCTATATGGGTGAAGAAATTGGCATGCTAGATCCTGATTATGATAGCATGGCTGATTATGTTGATGTTGAAAGCATCAATGCCTATCAAATGTTATTAGAGCAAGGTTTATCAGAAGACGAGGCTTTTGCCATCATCAAGGCCAAGTCCCGTGATAATTCACGCACACCAATGCAATGGGATAGTAGTAAGCACGCAGGGTTTTCAACCACGACACCATGGCTTAAGGTCGGTAAGACCTATCAAACCATCAATGTGGAAACAGAAAAACAAGGCAAGATTTTTCCATTTTATCAAGACTTGATTCGCTTGCGTAAAACCATGCCTTTAATTGCTGAGGGAGAATATCGGGCTGCTTATGTCGATAGTAATGAAATCTACGCCTTTGAACGTCATTTAGGGCAAGAACAATTACTGGTGTTGAATAATTTCTTTGGTCATGAGGTGACAGTAAATCTTTTGTCAGATTATCAAAGCGGTCAAGTGCTTTTAAACAACTATTCAGATGTGGTTTTAGGTGAAAAAATAACCTTGAAACCTTATCAAACCCTGGCAATTTTAAATTAAAAACGGTCAGTAACTGAAAATTTTGATAAAATAGGTCTAAGACAAAACAAGGAGGCTATTATATGGTACGTTTACAAGATGATTTTTATCAAGCGGTCAATGGAGCTTGGGCTGAAACAGCAGTGATTCCAGATGACAAACCAGCGACAGGGGGATTTGTTGAGCTGCACAATGAGATTGAAGCACTCATACTAGAAACAACAGAGAATTGGTTGGCCGGTAAAGATTTGCCAAAAGATAATCCTATTTTAGAGAACTTTATCAAATACCACCGACTCATCAGTGATTTTGAAACTCGAGAACAATTAGGTGTGACACCTGTCCTGCCCTTGATTAAGGAAATGCAGGAACTGACTTCTTTTGCTGATTTTACCAGTAAGATTGCTGAATATGAACTAGCCGGTAAGCCGAATCTCTTTCCCTTTGGCGTAGCACCAGACTTCATGGATGCCACAACAAATGTCCTTTGGGCAGAAGCACCAAGTCTGATTCTGCCAGACGTGACTTATTATGAAGAAGGGCATGAAAAAGGTCAGGAATTGTTAGCTATGTGGCGTCAAGCGGCGACAGACTTACTTAGTCAATTTCCATTTTCACAAGAAGAAATAGCTAAGATTTTAGATCAGTTTATTGCCCTAGATGCCAAGCTAGCCAACTATGTCCTATCCAATGAAGAAAGTTCTGAGTATGCCAAACTCTATCATCCTTATGACTGGGCTGACTTTACCAAGTTAGTACCAGAATTGCCATTGGATGAGATTTTCTCTAAGATTTTGGGGCAACTGCCTGATCGGGTGATTGTGCCAGAAGAACGTTTTTGGTTAGAGTTTGCTAAGGAGTATTTCTCAGAAGAAAATTGGCCAGCCCTACAGGCGTCTTTAATCTATGCTGCAGCAACCCAGTGGACTAGTTATTTGACAGATGACATCCGTGTCCTAGCAGGAGCTTATCGTAGGGCCTTATCAGGTACGCCAGAGGCCATGAATCCACAGAAAGCAGCCTACTATTTGGCAGAAGGTCCATATAGTCAAGCCTTGGGGCTTTGGTATGCTGATAAAAAATTCTCCAAGGAAGCCAAGACTGATGTTGAGAAAAAAGTAGCGACCATAATTGAGGTGTACAAGGAACGACTAGCTAAGAATGACTGGTTGGCTCGAGAAACCATTGAGCAGGCCATCGTTAAACTGAATGGCATAACAGCCCATATTGGCTATCCAGAAAAGTTACCAGAAACCTACGCTCAAAAAATGATTGATGACAATCAGTCACTCTTAGAAAATGCTCAAAAATTGGCGCAAATCTCTATCCAGCATAGTTGGAGCAAGTGGAATCAACCCGTTGACCGTGATATCTGGCACATGTCAGCCCATGTGGTCAATGCTTATTATTCACCACAACAAAATCAGATTGTTTTTCCAGCAGCGATTTTGCAGGCACCTTTTTATTCACTAAATCAATCATCATCCGCCAATTATGGTGGGATTGGTGCGGTGATTGCCCATGAAATTTCCCATGCTTTTGATACCAATGGCGCATCCTTTGATGAACATGGTAGCTTGAGAAACTGGTGGACAGATGAGGACTACCAAGCCTTTACTCAAAGAACCGATCAAGTGGTCGCTCAGTTTGATGGTTTGGATTCTTATGGTGCCAAGGTGAATGGTAAATTAACGGTTTCTGAGAATGTTGCTGATTTGGGTGGCTTGGCAGCGTCTTTAGAGGCAGCCAAACAAGACAAGGATTTTTCAGCAGTTGATTATTTTACTAATTTTGCGAAGATTTGGCGACTCAAAGCTCGTCCAGAGTTTATGCAGATGCTAGCGAGTGTAGATGTTCACGCACCTAGTCATTTGCGTACCAATGTTCAATTACCAAACTTTGCTGACTTCCACCAAGCCTTTGACATTAAGGAAACAGACGGCATGTGGCGAGCAGAAAAAGATCGTGTGATTATTTGGTAAGCCATTTATTGATACAAAATAAAAAGAGAGTTTTCCTAGCTCTCTTTTTATTCTTGTTTTTCCAAACGGGTTTTATCTCCTCACAGTTGTGATAAGCATATTTCCAAAGGGAGTTATCCATCTCACAACTTATTTTAGTTTTGCTCCTTTTGGGCAAAGCTGCTCACAAGACTTTTGTGCTTTTCCCAAAAAGGGCAGACGTGCTCACAGCTGTGAGGAGCATATTTTCAAAGGGAGTTGTCCTCCTCACAAGGTTTTTGTTTTTATCCTAAGAAAAAATTAGCAATCATGATATTTTGCAAGAATAAGTCATTTTACCAAAAGATGTGATAAAATAAAGCTATAAAGTAAATAATTAAGTGGAGACTTGAACGGTTATTAGCAGAAGAATAGCAATAAGAATTTAGCATGTAAGGGAGAAAACAATGGATTGGTATCATTATATGATAGAGGCGGCTCAACAGTCACGTTTTAATGCTAGTCACTGGTTTCGTTATTTGCGAAAAGTTATTTTTGAAGACTATTCTTATTTAACTAATGAAGATGTCAAAAAATTACTTTCTTCCAAAGAACTGACAGATTTTCAAAAGGTTAGTTTAAAATACGCTGTTCAAGAGAATAGCCCAACTCATGACTATGTGGTGTCCTTAAATAAACCTGCCAAGTTAGCTAATGTTCAAAAGTTGATGGAGAAATACAAACATGGATAAAATGAAACCTGTTTTTGAAGCCTTAAATCATGAGTTATCTCAAGAAAATCTTCAGTTAACGATTATTTGTGTTGGTGGTTATGTTTTGGAATACCACGGATTACGTGCCACACAAGATGTGGATGCTTTTTATGAAGAAAGTCAAAAAGTAACGGAGCTTATCGCTCGTGTAGGTCAGCAGTTTAATCTTAACACTTATGAAGAACTATGGCTCAACAATAGTGTTGCTAGTATGAACAAGCAGCCCCCTTTAGATGTATGTGAAACCTTATATTCATTTGAACAGTTGACTGTTTTAATGGTTTCGATTGAATATGTTCTGGGAATGAAGATGGTTAGTATCAGAGAGCAAGACTTGAAAGATATTGGTGCGATTATTAAGTATAAGAGTCTTCATTCACCATTTGACACTTTTGATGCTTTGAAAAAGATGGGCTTTGATAAACTTGATTTTTCTGTACTTTTAGAGGGATTTAGTTATGCTTATGGTATGGAGTGGCTAGAGAACTTCTTTAAGGATAATCAGGAAAAATTGAGAAAGTATTATTGAGAATTTGAAGATAAAAGGCTACTTCCTTTTGGAAGTAGCCTTTTATCAGATTTTCATCAATTTATTTTTTCCATGGTAAAACTTGTAGCTTATTAGGCTTAACGTTAACCTTACTTTCTCCTAGTTTCTTACTTTTCTTAATTGCGACATAGCTAAGTGCAACTAAAAGGATGTTCCAAAGGACAAGAACCTTAATAGATTGATCACCAAGAGAGAAACCTGTATCTGTAAAGAAACGGGTATAGGCACTCATAAAGGTATAATCGACAAATTCATTAAGACTCTCATTGGCACTAGCAAACATAGGTAGCAGTGCAACCAGGAAGGTAAACGGAAGAGCATTGACTTGAGCTTTAGCTTGTGTTGATGACAACAAACCGATACACATATTGATAAGCATTACAACTAATGAAGTCAGTGCAGTGACGACAATATATTCCCAATACAATCCATCTAATTTAGATTCTGTTAAAAAAGGCAACAAAATCATTGTAATTACGGTCATCAGTACCGGATGGATTAAAACAGATAGGATATATTCGTTATATCGAACGCCACTCAAAAGCAATGTTTTTAACATGTTTTTTTCTTTTTCTTCTGCGATGATGGTAGAAATCATACCACCAATAGACATTGAAATTGCCATAGACAAGCAGACGAACATCAAAGTCATTCCAGAAGCATCCATAAATTTTTTGTAGAGGAACAAAAGCATATATGGCAATAACATTTGAATCGATAGATTTTTATTACTGATCAAAATTTGATTTCTTAACCAGACTAAGGCATTTATTCTTCTAAGCATTTAATTTCTCTCCTGTTAATTTGATAAAGATATCTTCTAATGTCGGTTCACAAGAATGAATAGCGATAACATGAGATAAATCAGTTTGATTTAGCTGAGCAAAAAGGATTTCTTCTTGTTCAAAATCAGAGTAGGTCAATTTGACTTTTTTGTTTTGATTATATTTTTGAATAATATCTCTAGGTTCACCTCGTTCAACTAAATGACCTTTATTTAATAAGACTAATTCATCACAAAGCAAGGTTGCCTCATTCATGTCATGTGTTGTAAGGAATATAGCAGTTCCTTTGTTTTTTAAATCCAGTAGTAATTTATGAATAGACTGAGATGTAGTTGGGTCTAATCCACTAGTAGGCTCATCAAGAAACAACACTTTAGGTGCGTTAATCAAGGCACGAGCGAGTAACATCCGTTGTTTCATTCCAGTTGATAATTTCTCTGCAAGTGTTTGCTTGCTATCGTAAAGTCCTACACTTTTTAATAGTTCATCAATTTTACTATTAGGAACACCATATAATTTTCCGTAGAGTTGAAGATTTTTCTCTAGTGATAACTTTTCGTAAAAACCACTTTTATCACTAACAATTCCGATAGTTTCTAAGTCAGAGGCTGATAGATGTAATGAGTATTTATCAAGCAGCATGCCTTGTCCTTCATTCGGAGATAGCTGACCTGTTAAGATATTAATCATGGTTGTCTTACCTGATCCTGATGGACCTAGGAAACCGAAGATTTCCCCTTCATAGACTTTGAAACTAATACCATTTAAAGCAACGTTATTGCCAAATGATTTTGTGATGTTATCAGATACAATCATTGCTTTTTTCATACTCATACTCCCTCTCGTTATAATTCTAAAACATCTATTGTTTTAATTTTTTCTTCTTGATCATAAACAAGTTCTGCCACTTCTTGAGACTCTAAGTAGATAATTTTGAATAGCTTATTATTTACTGTAACCCGACATAAACTACTCTTATTTGTCTCATTTTTGATAATAACTTTTTGACATTCGACAAAATCGGTGACAAGTTCATACTTCATCCAGAGTACCAAAGAACTGCGACTAACAGGGCCATCATAATCATAGCTATTCTCCTTTCTCTACTTAGTTTTAAGTTATCTTTTTGATGATTCTAGTATAAGATAAAAATAAAAAAAGTAACATGACATTGATGTCAGGTTACTAAATCATTGTCGCGTTCTTTCTCTAAATTTTTAACTAATACATCGTCATTTAACATCTTAGCAAAAATAATAGCTTTTTCATAAAGTTCTACACTCTTGTTTTCATTATTTTCTACCTTAAAATAATATTTAGCTTCAAATAGATAAACTAATGGTTTATGTTGAAAATGATTAGATTCTTTAATAATTTCACGTAGTACCTTGGTATAAGTTAAATAATCTGATTCATTTATTTGAGAAAGTATAGAAATAACAATACGCTCTAGTAAATACATTGAATCAAGATCACTATAATCAATGTACTTTAGTATTTTTTTAGAAAGTGTATCAAAATGTTTTCGGTCTTCTAATCCTAAAGCACAACAGAGAAAATAGACATTTATAATAAGCAAATCATTGTAAGTATATTTTTTCTTTTTTAGGACCTGATGAAAATATTCTTCTAAGAGACCTATACCAAACCCAGAATCTAGGCTACTAAATACGTTGGCATGAACTTGTAGTACTTCTACTAAGAGTTGTTCTTCTTCTGGCAAAAAGTCGTAAAATTGATTATAAATTTCATCAAACATTTCCTCTTGCTTAGCAATTCGTTCCGCATCACCATAAGTATGAAATCTAATAAGTTTATTTTTTAATTCCAAATAACGTTTAGGAAGTTCAATATGATGGATATCTACCAATTCATTGATGCTGACTTCTAACTGATTAGATAAATAGATTAACTTAGGAATGGTCGCCATAGACTGTCCATTTTCAATTCGAGCTAATTGTCTAATGGTTATTTCTGACTCGTCATTACATATGTCAGCTTGAGTCAATCCTTTATTCGTCCGAATCGTTTTAATTCTTTTACCAATCTCTACTTTTATATCCACACTTGACCTCTATCTGAATTTTTTCATCAATAATAACAAAAAGTGATTAGAAATTCAACCACATCTTGTTCAAATTATTGGGGTTGCAAGATTTAAGGAGTTTCAATCGCTTATTAGATAATCTTTTTTCAAAATCTCAATCATTCCTGACATAACCTTGTCAGAAAAGAGTTTTGTTTTAGGTAATTTTATATTGATTTGTTCTTTCAAAGAAACAAAGTTAGCATCCTTATTTTCAGAAAAACATTTATTTATCAACAATATCAAATCATCTCGTTCTTTTAGAGTCAATTCATGTTGTAAACAAAATAAACTAAAGGAAATTGGTCGTGTTGATGAATGGCCATTTAGTTCTGCTAATTCAGAAACAGCACTTTCCAGTAAATATAAATGTTCTAAAATATCTTTGTCCATAGACATCTTTCTCCTTTCAAGTACTGATAATCAGATTCTTACGGTGATTGAATGAGACTAACATCACTTTCTGAAAACACACCTTCTCCAGTTTTTATAGGTATATCATACAATAAATGCAACAATAATGTGATTAAAAGTGAAACCTCGTTACTATAGAAATACAACATCAGAAGATAAAAAAGAACGGTTAGATAAAGTTGAGCAAGATCTATTGGCTGAAATGAGAAAAATAACGTTATATTGCTATAGCCTCATTAGTCAAATAGATCCTGTATAAAATTTTCTATTTCATCTTTTTAAAGCCTAATAAAACGCCAATAGTGTCTGCAAATGATAGTAGAAGATCAATTAAATTTCCCATAAAATTCTCCTATTGATTATCTTTAAGGTTTAGTTATTATTATTCTAGGGTTTTTAAGGAACGAAGTCAATGAAAAAATAAGCCGATTACGATTGATTCAAACGTCGCAAGCTAGTCTGACGAGCTAACGGCTGTCTGTCTAAAAAGGACAGAGGTTATCACAGTAGTGATAAATATATTTCCAAAAGGTTTTACTCATCTCACAAGTTATTTTAGTTCTGCCCTTTTTGGGCAGAGCTGCTCACAAGACTTTTGTGCTTTTCCCAAAAAGGGCAGACGTCCTCACAGTTGTGATGAGTATATTTCCAAAGGAAGTTGTCCTCCTCACAAGGTTTTTGTGTTTGTCCCAAAATGGGCAAGTTAGCTTGCCGTATATTTTTCTTCATTTCCAAAAGAGGTTCATGAACTTATTTGATTTTTGCAATCAAGTGTTTTAAGAAATAGTGGCTAGGAAAAGTAATGCGTAGAGTCATAGTAAAGATTCTTCGTCAAAAGGTCTAATCATCAAATCAATAAAGCAGGTACTTGCTTTTTTATCAGCAATTTTCTAGCTGAATAAAGCCTAAAGTTTTTGGTTTATCAGCTTTTTTTGTTATAATCAAAGGTATGAAGTTTACAGATTTTAAGTTTAAATCCTATATTCAAGAGGCTTTAGCTGACTTGAATTTCCAAGAACCAACGCCAGTTCAGGAAAAATTGATTCCCTTGGTGCTATCAGGTCGTGACATTGTCGGTGAATCGAAGACAGGGTCAGGTAAGACCCATACCTTTTTATTGCCGATTTTTCAGACCTTAGACGAAGATAGTTCTGAGGTGCAGGCGGTTATTACGGCACCTAGTCGTGAGTTGGCAACACAGATTTATAAGGCTTGTCAGCAGTTAGCAGCTTTTTCATCAGTTGATGTTCGCTTGGCTAACTATGTTGGTGGGACAGATAAGGCTCGACAGGTTGAGCGTTTGCAGAGCCATCAGCCACATATTGTTATTGGTACCCCTGGACGCGTCTATGATTTGGTACAATCAGGTCACCTTGATATTCATCGTGCTAAGACCTTTGTGGTTGATGAAGCTGACATGACCTTAGATATGGGCTTTTTAGATACCGTGGATCGTATTGCTGCTCGTTTGGCTAAGGATGTGCAGATTTTGGTCTTTTCAGCGACGATTCCACAAAAACTCCAGCCTTTCTTAAAAAAATATCTGACCAATCCAATTATGGAAAAAATCAAGACGCAAACTGTTATTGCTGATACCATTGATAACTGGTTGGTGTCAACCAAGGGACGTGATAAGAATGGTCAAATTCTTGAAGTGATTCAGTCGATGCAACCCTATTTGGCGATGATTTTTGTCAACACCAAAACTCGTGCAGAAGAACTCCATCAGTTCTTGATCAGCAATGGTTTGAAAGTGGCGAAGATTCATGGGGATGTCCCACCACGTGAACGTAAGCGTATCATGAATCAAGTCAAAAATCTGGATTATCAATATATTGTGGCAACTGATTTAGCAGCCCGAGGCATTGATATTGAAGGCGTCAGCCATGTCATCAATGATGAAATTCCACAAGATTTGAGTTTTTTTGTTCACCGTGTGGGACGTACGGGTCGTAATGGTTTAAGTGGCACAGCTATTACCCTATATAAACCAAGTGATGACTCTGACATTCGTGAGTTGGAGAAACTGGGCATTAGTTTTGTCCCTAAAATGCTAAAAGATGGGCAATTCCAAGACACCTATGACCGTGATCGTCGTTTGAACCGTGAAAAAACACGTCAAAAACTCGATACTGAAATGATTGGTTTGGTTAAAAAGAAGAAGAAAAAGATTAAGCCAGGTTACAAGAAAAAAATTCAGTGGGCAGTTAATGAGAAAAGACGCAAGGAAAAACGAGCAGAATTACGAGCTAAGGGTCGTGCTGAACGTAAGGCGAAAAAACAAACTTTTTAAGCTAATCATGGCTTGATAATCAATTGTTATCACCTCCATAAAAAAATCTTATTGGGCAAGAAGAAACTCTTGTGCTATACTAAGAACACTGATAAAAGGAGGGTCGTCGATGATGAAAAAGTTACTCAAGTTAACATTGCTGATAGGTGTGTTGGGACTTAGTCTATGTCGTCAAGTGTCAGTGGTTGCAAAGACAGAAGTTGTCGTAGCAACCGATTCAGATACGGCTCCTTTTACTTTTAAGGACGAGAGTCGTTTTACTGGTTACGATATTGATGTTTTACGAGCTGTTTTTCAAAATCAAAAGGATTATCAACTGACTTTTGAAACAGTCCCTTTCTCGTCTATTTTGACAGGCTTGAATGCAGGTCGCTATCAACTGGCTGCCAATAATTTTAATTATAGTTCAGAACGAGCAGCAAAGTACTTGTATTCCACACCAATTTCTAAGTCCAATTACGCCATTGCTAGTCAAGATGGTTATGCTAGCTTGACTGAGTTGTCTGGTAAGTCAACCTCGGCTTATACTGGTGCCAACTACACCAAGGTCTTAGAAGATTGGAATCAAGCCAATCCTGATAAAGAACCGATTGAGATCAATTATGTTGCCAATAGTGTGCCTTTGGCACAACGTTTACAAGATGTGGAATCGGGTAAGATTGATTTTATCTTATTTGATGCCATTTCGCTCCAAACCCTCAGTCAAGATCAAGGGATTGATGTGACGATTAAAACCGTTACAGAGCAAGTTGGGACAGATAAAGATGGCTTGGAGTATTTTCTCTTTGCCAAGGATAAGGAAGGCAAGGCCCTACAAGCCTTTGTCAATCAACGTTTGGCGATTTTAGAAAAAAATGGTGTCTTACAAAAACTCAGTCGTCAGTACTTTGGTGATGATTTTGTGACACCAATTAAGAAAAAATAAAGGAAAAATATGGATAAATTAGTTGCAGCAGGTTGGTATGCCAATCTGGTAGCCGGTCTGCCTGATGGAAAATTATTTAGTTGGCGAGCAGTTTTTAATGCTATTCCAAGTATTTTGGAGCAGTTGCCCATTACCTTGGGACTGACTCTAGGTGGAGCTGTTTTTGGTCTGCTTCTAGCCCTACTTTTTGCCATTGTTAAAATCAATCGGACCAAAGTGCTTTATCCGATTCAAGCAGTTGTGGTTAGTTTCTTACGCGGAACGCCGATTTTGGTGCAACTCATGTTGAGTTATTATGGGATTCCCCTGTTGTTGAAAGCTCTTAATCAATCTTATGGTTTGAACTGGAATGTTAACAGTATTCCAGCTTCTGTGTTTGCCATTACGGCCTTTGCCTTTAATGAAGCAGCCTATACGAGTGAAACCATTCGTGCAGCCATTCAAGCGGTCAATAGTGGTGAGATTGAAGCGGCTAAAAGTTTAGGGATGACATCTACTCAGATTTACCGTCGTGTCATTATTCCCAATGCAGCCGTGATTGCAACACCAACCTTGATTAACACCCTAATTGGTTTGACCAAGGGGACATCTCTGGCATTTAATGCGGGAATCGTGGAAATGTTTGCTCAGGCTCAAATCCTTGGTGGGCGAGATTACCGTTATTTTGAACGTTTTATCTCGGTAGCTATGATTTATTGGTTGGTCAATATTGTGATTGAATCTGTTGGTCGTTTCTTGGAGAAGAAAATGGCTATTCCATCACCAGAACAGGTCAAACAAGGAGGTCGTCATGATTAAAATTAGTCATTTGACCAAGGAATTTTCAGGTCAAAAGGTCTTGAATGACTTGAATTTAGAGATTAAAAAAGGTGAAGTCATTGCTTTGGTAGGGGCATCAGGTGCTGGAAAATCAACCTTTCTACGTAGCCTAAACTACTTGGAACAAGCTGATTCTGGCACCATTGAAATTGAAGATTTCAAGGTAGATTTCACCAACATTAGCAAGGACGACATCATTACCTTGCGTCGTAAGTTGGCCATGGTTTTCCAACAATTCAATCTCTTTGAACGCCGTACAGCCCTAGACAATGTCAAGGAAGGTCTAAAGATTGTCAAAAAATTATCAGATGAAGAAGCAACTCAAATTGCCAAAGTAGAATTGGCAAAGGTTGGTCTGTCTGATCGTGAAAACCATTATCCCCGTCACCTATCAGGTGGGCAAAAGCAACGGGTGGCGCTAGCTCGTGCCCTTGCCATGAAACCAGATGTGCTTTTACTTGACGAACCTACGTCTGCCCTTGACCCTGAGTTAGTCGGTGAGGTGGAAAAATCAATTGCTGACGCAGCCAAGGCAGGTCAAACCATGGTTTTGGTTAGTCATGACATGAATTTTGTCTATCAAGTGGCAGATAAGGTGCTATTTTTAGAAAAGGGACATATCTTGGAACAAGGTAGCCCAGAAGAGATTTTCCGTAACCCTAAAGAAGCTAGAACCAAGGAATTTTTCGCTTCTTATAACAAACAATACATTTAATACACTTATGCTCATCAATATTTTTAATTTTTATTTACAAGGTCTGTTGTGGGCGATTGTCTTTACGCTTGTTGTTGCGATTATTTGGCTACTTTATCGGGTCAATCGCAAGTTAGATCCGACAGTAAAGGAAAGACAGGCTGCCCTGTATGACACCATGATGATGGTTTTGATTAGTATTCCCATTTTATCATTTGCCTTTATGGCCCTGATTTTGATGATTAAGGCTTAGAAACTGGTTAAGAAAAGGAGAAAGCATGTACGACACGCTAGTTATTGGTGCAGGTCCAGCTGGGATGACTGCAGCCCTTTATGCAGCTAGAAGTAACCTCAAGGTAGGTCTGTTAGAACAGGGAGCACCTGGGGGGCAGATGAATAATACGGCTGATATTGAAAATTATCCTGGTTTTGACTTGATTTCTGGACCAGAGCTATCGATGAAGATGTTTGACCCCTTAGAAAAACTGGGTGTTGAACACCTCTATGGTATTGTGACGACCATTCAAGACTTGGGTCAAAGTAAATTGGTCAAGACCATGGATGGTGAATTTGAGGCCAAGACTGTGATTCTTGCAACAGGTGCCAAACACCGCTTACTTCAGGTGCCAGGTGAAGACACCTATGCCAGTCGAGGGGTTTCCTACTGTGCAGTCTGTGATGGTGCATTTTTCCGAGATCAAGATCTTCTTGTTGTTGGTGGAGGTGATTCGGCAGTTGAAGAAGCTCTATTTTTGACACGTTTTGCCAAATCAGTGACCATTGTTCATCGCCGTGATCAACTCAGAGCCCAAAAACTTCTACAAGACCGAGCTCTTGCCAATGAAAAAATCAACTTCATTTGGGATAGCGTGGTCAAAGAAATCAAGGGGAACGATGTTAAAGTGACTAGCGTTGACATTGAGAATGTCAAGACTGGTCAAGTGACCAATCACGCCTTTGCAGGTGTTTTTATCTACATCGGACTTGATCCAGTATCGCAGATGGTAGCTGACTTGCAAATGACAGATGACAATGGTTGGATTCCAACAGACGATAAAATGGCAACCAAGGTGCCAGGTATCTTTGCCATTGGTGACGTTCGCCAAAAAGACCTACGTCAGATTACGACAGCTGTCGGTGACGGAGCGACCGCAGGTATTTCAGCCTATCACTACCTAACAGAACACAATTAAAGCAGAGAAAACTCTGCTTTTTTTGATGTGAAAGAGTTGACAAAAGAATTACTCAGTAGAATGTTAATAAACCTTTCTAACCGCCTTAAAATATGCTATGCTTAAAGAAAGGGAGGTGCTTTTAATGATTGATTATTTATTTGTTTCTCCACTTGGCTGGAGTCAACATGTTTGGGACAAGTTGTTAAAATTTCCAGTTTTCGCTAAGGGTAAATGCGATTTTGTTAATTTTTTAGATGAATCTTTTTCAGCAATTACTCAAGAAGAAGTAGAAGCAAGTTTATTGGAAAAAATGAAAAACTTATCTTCTAGTGGGACAGTGATTGCTTCTTCTTATGGCAGTTTAGTCACCTTATCTGTTTTGGCAAAAGCCCAGTTGCCGATTGCTCGCTTGGTTTTAATTTCAGGATTAGAAGAAGTGCCATCACAAGCAGATTTGGATGAGATGTTTCAAAAGGTTGTTGACGAAAGTTATACCGACATATCAGGGTATTTGGACATGATGTTGACAGGAGAAGAACAAAAAGACAGTATTCTTTGTCAGATTCTTGAGTATAATTTACAGAAAAAAGAAGAAAGTTTCCAACCACTTCTTAGTCAATTTAATATCTATGCTTACTTGAGTATTTATGCTGGACTTAATCCTAGCTATCTTTTGGAACAAGTGAATCAACTGGTTAAGCAGCTAACAGTTTTTTCAGAGCAGACTTTGACCGTTTCTCATATTAAGATTCTTCCAGAAGATCATCTGTTGATGTTAACTCAACCTAAACTTTTGTATCACCATCTCATCAACCCTTAGCGTCTATTTTTCACTTAAATTATGCTATAATGATAAGGATAAGGAGAAGATTGACAACTTATGATATATACAGATGATAGTTTGACCCTACATACGGATCTGTATCAGATTAACATGATGCAGGTTTATTTTAATCAAGGGATTCACAATAAAAAAGCCGTTTTTGAGCTTTATTTTAGAAAATTACCTTTTGCCAATGGCTATGCTGTTTTTGCAGGTCTGGAGCGAATTGTCCGATATTTAGAAAATCTCAAGTTTTCAGAAACAGACCTTGCCTACTTGCGTGAGCTAGGCTACCAAGAAGATTTCTTGACCTATCTTAAAAATTTCAAGTTGGAGTTATCCATAAAGTCAGCCCAAGAGGGAGATTTGGTTTTTGCCAATGAACCCTTAGTTCAAGTTGAAGGTCCACTTGCTCAAGGACAATTACTAGAAACAGCTCTTTTGAATATTGTAAACTTCCAAACGTTGATTGCCACTAAGGCTGCACGAATTAAGTCAGTGATTGAAGATGAGCCACTTTTGGAATTTGGTACTCGTAGGGCTCAAGAAATGGACGCAGCCCTTTGGGGAACTAGGGCTGCTATGATTGGTGGTGCTGACGCTACCAGTAATGTTCGAGCGGGTAAAATTTTTGGGATTCCAGTTTCTGGAACCCACGCGCACGCCCTTGTTCAAGCCTATGGCAATGATTACGACGCTTTTAAGGCCTATGCCAGCACTCATAAAGACTGTATCTTTTTGGTTGATACCTATGACACGCTTCGCCTAGGTGTGCCTGCTGCGATTAAGGTTGCCAAGGAATTTGGCGATAAGATCAACTTCAAAGGTGTGCGAATTGACTCAGGTGATATGGCTTATTTGTCTAAGAAAGTCAGAAAGCAACTAGATGATGCCGGCTATCCTGATGCTAAGATTTATGCGTCTAATGATTTAGATGAAAATACCATTCTCAACCTTAAAATGCAAAAAGCTAAGATTGATGTTTGGGGTGTGGGAACAAAGCTCATTACAGCCTATGATCAACCCGCCTTGGGAGCCGTTTATAAGATTGTGTCCATCGAAGATGACAAGGGGCAAATGCAAGACACCATTAAGTTGTCTAATAACGCTGAAAAAGTTTCTACCCCTGGTAAAAAACAAGTTTGGCGAATTACCAGTCGTGCAAAAGGCAAGTCAGAGGGTGACTATTTAACTTTTTCTGATGTTGATGTTAACCAATTAGACGAAATCCACATGTTCCACCCAACCTATACCTATATTGACAAGTGGGTCAAGGACTTTGATGCTGTGCCACTCTTAGTTGATATTTATGACCAAGGAAAATTGGTCTATGACTTGCCAAGTTTGACCGAAATTAAGGCCTATGCCAAGAAAGAACTCGATGCCTTATGGGACGAATACAAACGTGTACTTAATCCACAGGAGTATCCAGTGGACTTGGCAGGCGATGTGTGGAAGAATAAGATGGATCTGATTGACCGAGTGCGTAAGGAAGCATTGAGTAGAGGAGTGGAGGTCTGATGTCACTACAAAGAGAAATCGTTAAAGCCTTAGGCGTAAAAGCGCAAATTGACCCCAAAGAAGAAATTAGAAAATCTATTGATTTTCTCAAAAGTTATCTATATAAACACCCCTTCTTGAAAACCTTTGTTTTGGGCATTTCTGGTGGTCAAGATTCAACCTTGGCTGGCCGACTCGCCCAGCTAACCATGGCAGAAATGCGAGCTGAAACCAAAGATGACAGTTATCAATTTATTGCAGTTCGTCTGCCTTATGGGGTACAGGCTGACGAAGCAGATGCCCAAAAAGCTTTGGATTTTATTCAACCAGACCAACTGCTGACAGTCAACATTAAAGAGGCAGTTGATGGCCAAGTGGCAGAACTAGCTAGGGCAGGTGTGAGCATTTCTGATTTTAATAAGGGAAATATCAAGGCTCGTCAGCGTATGATTACCCAGTATGCCATTGCAGGCCAATATCAAGGAGCTGTTATTGGGACTGATCATGCTGCAGAAAATATTACTGGTTTCTTTACCAAATTTGGTGATGGTGGTGCAGACATCTTGCCCCTATTTCGCCTAAACAAACGTCAAGGAAAAGCTCTCTTGAAAGAGTTAGGAGCAGAAGCAAGTCTTTACAACAAGATTCCTATTGCTGATTTGGAAGAAGATAAACCAGGCTTGGCAGATGAAGTGGCTTTAGGAGTGACCTATAACAATATCGATGATTACTTGGAAGGGAAAAAAATTACATCCCAAGCCCAAGAGATCATTGAAAATTGGTGGCAAAAAACAGCCCATAAACGTCACCTGCCGATTACGATTTTTGATGATTTTTGGAAATAAAGTAAATTCTACTAACTGGTTTAGTAGAATTTTTTTTGAAGAAAATACAAAAAACTATTGCAAACGCTTTCCAAAAATGCTATAATAAGATTGTTAAAAAGATAACAAACTATAGAGGAGGCTTACTATGAAAGCAGCAACTTATGTCAATAAAGGTCAATTAGAATTAGTTGAACAACCTAAACCAACGATTGTTAATCCAACTGATGCTATTGTACGAATTGTGAAAACCACGATTTGTGGAACGGATCTTCATATTTTAGGTGGAGATGTACCAGCTTGTAAACCAGGAACAATCTTGGGTCATGAGGGAATTGGAATCGTAGAAGAAGTCGGAGAGGCAGTTAGCAATTTCAAGGTTGGTGATAAAGTTATTGTTTCTTGTATCACTTCTTGTAACACTTGCTACTATTGTAAGCGTCAATTGCCGTCTCACTGTGAAAGTGGTGGATGGATTTTAGGACATCTCATCAATGGTACACAGTCTGAGTATGTTCATATTCCTCATGCAGATGGTAGTCTTTATCACGCACCTAAGACAGTAGAAGATGATGCTCTTGTGATGTTGTCTGATATTTTCCCAACTTCCTATGAAATTGGTGTTCAACCATCTCATGTTAAACCAGGAGATAGCGTGTGTATCGTCGGTGCAGGTCCAGTTGGTTTAGCAGCCTTGTTGACAGTTCAATTCTATTCTCCAGCTAAGATTATTATGGTTGATTTGTCTGAATCTCGTCTTGAAGCCGCTAAGAAATTTGGTGCAACACATACGATTTGTTCATCTGATGTGGAAGAAATCAAGGCTAAGATTGATGAGTTGACAGATGGTCGTGGTGTTGATGTTAGTATGGAGTGTGTTGGTTATCCAGAAACCTTTGATGTTTGTCAAAATGTTGTGGCTATCGGTGGTCACATTGCCAACTTGGGTGTTCATGGTAAGCCAGTTGACTTTGCTTTACAAGATTTATGGATTAAGAATGTGACTTTATCAACTGGTTTGGTTAATGCTAATACCACTGAAATGTTGCTTAACGTTGTGAAGTCAGGAAAAATTGATGCAGGCCAGTTAGTAACGCACCACTTCAAACTATCTGAAATTGAAAAAGCCTATGAAGTCTTTAAGAATGCTGGTAAAAACGAAGCACTTAAAGTTATCATTGAAAATGATATTACACCAGCTTAGTTACAGTTGACCAAAGAAAAAATCCCTCATCTGAGGGATTTTCTTTATTCTTCAATTTCCTCTTCATAGAATGGAACAGTTTCTGTTGCTGAACTAGAAGTGTTCTCTCTAGTTGTTGCATTACTTGAAGCAATTGATGTCGATGCAACGGCTTCAAGTTCATCTTCGGTTTCGGTATCTGTTTCTGAGGCTCTACTAGAAGAAGTTGAGCTACTTTCTTTTGAAGAGCTACTTGTTTCATTCTGACTACTACTGCTGATTTCGTTAGTAGTGACAGTTGTAGAATTTGTTGTGTGATTGCTACGATTATTAGTTGCCCGTGAGTTAGAATAATAATCTCTATTATTAGTACTATAACCATCTAAATAAAGCATACCATTGCTACGATATAGTCCTTCAGGCATTTCCCAATCATCACTATAACCACCAGTGAGATAATACATGACTGTTCGATAGATTTGAGCAGAGATTTTTAGCCCATTACCATAAAGTGGGGTTAGACGGTTTTTATAACCCGTCCAAACAGCCATTGAGTATTGTGAGGTGTAGCCGACAAAGTTAGAATCTGGTGCAATTGTTCCAACATTTTGTGTGTAAAGTCCAGTTTCTGCAGCAATAATATCTAACTCGTCATCACTGTAGTTTGATGTTCCTGTTTTACCAGCTTGTGGCATTGAACCAATTGCAGCTTCTGTACCTGTTCCGTAAGTTAGAACGGTTTTCAGCATATCTGTCATCATGTAGGCTGTGGTTTCTTTCATCGCACGAGAGCCTTCAGGTTTGTAAGATTGACTTGAACCGTCATTAAATTCAATCTTATTGACGTATTGTGGCTTATAATAAGTACCACCATTTGCAAAAGCAGCATAGGCAGCAGCCATTTTCTCGCTACTAGCACCGTACTTAGAATCATTGACGGTTGTGTTACTAGAGATGGCGTTAGAATATAGCATTTCAGGATAATCAATTCCTAATTTGTTAAGGAATTTGAGAGAGGTTTCTAATCCAGCCGCTTCCAAAGCTCGAATTGCTGGAATGTTACGCGATTGCATCAAAGCTGTTTGAATGGTCATCCAGCCATAGTATTGACGATCCCAGTTATAGACTTGGGTATAAGTACCAGGCCAATAGTAGATAGAATCGTTAGTTGATTGAGCGGTAGAGGTATAGACTCCACTATCAAGAGCAGGCCCATAGTCTGTGATTGGTTTCATGGTTGACGCCCAGTCACGATCGGTTAAAACAGCTTGATTGGTACCAAATGAGATATCATCGTTTTGATTTCTAGCGCCTAGTTGGGCAATGACTTGACCAGTGTTAACATCCATGATGGTTGAAGCTACTTGCATTTCATCATCTGGATAAGCGATGTAGTCATAGGTGTTATAAACATCCCATAGGTAGCTTTGTAAGTTTGAATTAACATTCGTATAAACTTTTAAACCAGACGTAAAGATGTCTTTACCTGTTTTTTCTTCAACTTCTTGAATGACTTGTTTGAGATAGTTATCTAGATATTTTTCATAGCTAACTTTCTTTTGTAATGGTTTAAGGCCATCAGTAACAGGAGTAGCTAAGGCTTCCTCATAGACCTCTTTACTAATCTTACCGTAATTAAGCATTTGAGATAACACAGTATCGCGTCGAGCTTGAGCGGTTTCGGCATTGGTATAAGGGTCATATTGGCTAGGAGCTTGTGGAATACCAGCAAGTAAAGCTAATTGAGCGATAGACAATTCTGGCAAATCTTTGCCATAATAGTTTTTAGCCGCTGTTCGCATACCATAGTAACCATTTCCCATATAAACCTTGTTAATATAGAAGGTTAGAATTTCTTGCTTGGTATATTTTTTCTCCATTTGTAGTGACAACCAAGCTTCTTGAGCCTTACGTTTAAGGTTTTGGTCACGTTCAGTGGTTGAGAAATATGCTAGCTTAATCAATTGCTGATCAAGGGTTGACCCACCTTGAGTGGTGTTGCTGGTTAGATTATGCCAAGCAGAACCTAGGATACGGAAAATATCAATTCCTCGATGTTCAAAGAAACGGCGATCTTCAATAGCTGTCACAGCATTAACCAAATCAATTGGAATGCTATCAGCCGTTACGCTCTCACGTTGTTCAGCTCCTAAATCAGCAATTTGATTCCCCTCGCTGTCAAATACCAAGCTGGAATTAACAGCCCTCAATTTGTCTTCAGAGAGAGACGGAGCGGTA
Source organism: Streptococcus sp. sy018 (assembly GCF_007859185.1). Lineage (NCBI taxonomy): Bacteria > Bacillati > Bacillota > Bacilli > Lactobacillales > Streptococcaceae > Streptococcus > Streptococcus sp. sy018. The sequence goes on from NZ_VOHN01000004.1 coordinate 48,516, forward strand.
AGGACAAAAAAGCCAAAAACTAAGGCACCTATAACAACTAGGAAAATGATAAAACTGAGTAGTGCTCCTACTGCATATTTAATAAGGTTTAAAATAGATTTCGATTTGATAGTAATCACCGCCTAAAAGAATTTTTCAATAATATCAAGATAAGGGACTTGAGGAAGAATAGAGTCAGCTATGCGATAACCTTGTTTTTTGATATAATCAAGTGGCATAGATTTGCTTCCTTGGTCACGTTTGTAGTGGTCAATTAAAGCTTGAGCTGGTAAGAAATAGGTTTCTTTCAACGAAGAAAAATGCAAGAGAACAAAGCAAATGCCATCTTGTCGAAGCACTTGTTTCATGTGTTCAATCTGATGCTCGTGAAAATTTTTCATGGGCATGGCAGTTTTTTGCCGGGTTTCCTTGGCTTCAAAATCAATGTAACGTCCCTTATAGACACCAGAATAGTCAGTGGTTGAGGCTTGTCTAAAATAAGCTTCAACAATTTTCGCCCGACTGCGTTTAGGGTAATCGACTTTGACGATCTGAACGGGTGTCGGTTTTTTATGAATGACTGCTAGTTCTCGTGTCAAATAGTAGGCGTTAGTCGCATTGATACTAGCTTCAAAAGACATGCCACGATTGGCAAAGTCAGTTTGAGAACGGTTCTGTTTCAAGTGTTTTGAAACAGCTTGTCGCTTTAATCGATGAGGGTAGTTAACCATATCGCTCCTAATCGCTTAATTAAAATAACACATTTCAACCTATTATAGCATATTTTTAGAAAGGATAGCAAAAAATGTCCACAATTCTTGTCTCAGGTTACCGAAATTTTGATTTGGGTATTTTTCAAGAAACAGACCCACGGCTACAAGTGATTAAAAAAGCTATCGAAAAAGATTTGGAGTATCTGTGTGAACAAGGCTTAGAGTGGTTGATTTTCACAGGTAATTTGGGTTTTGAATATTGGGTTTTGGAGGTTGCTAAAAACATGCAGAAGGACTACAGGTTTCAGATGGGGGTCATTTTTCCATTTGAAGACCATGGTCAAAGTTGGAACGACAATAATCAAATGGTTTTAACTGCTTTTAAGCAACTGGATTTTGTCAAATATAGTTACCCTAGTTATCAAAGCCCACAGCAGTTAAAAGCTTATCAAGATTTTTTGCTTAACCATACAGATGGAGCTTATCTCTTTTATGACGAGGAGCATGAAACCAATTTGAAATATTTATTTAATCGAATAAAAACGTTGTTAAATTACGACATCAAACGCTTAGATTTTGGTCGTCTTAATGATTTGGCACAGGAAATAGAGTCTTAACTCAATTAAGTAAAATTCTTGATTTTTCTTCTATCTTCTTGTATAATCAAAAATGAGTGAATGCTCTTTTAGATTGATTAGTATGGAGAAATAGAATGGCAAGTATTATTTTGAGTCCAAAAGACATTTTTGAACAAGAATTTAAGACCGTGATGCGTGGCTTTGATAAAAAAGAAGTGGATGAGTTTTTGGATGATGTGATTAAAGACTATGAAACCTTTAGTGCTCAGATAGCTGCCCTTCGTGAAGAAAATCAAGCTTTGAAGAAACAATTGGCGAATAGTTCTACTGAAGTTAAGACACAACCTGCAGTAACAGCAGCACCAACTAGTCAGTTTAGTAGTCATCAGACGGCGACAAATCTTGATATTCTCAAGCGTATTAGCCGTTTAGAAAAAGAAGTTTTCGGCAAACAGATTGTAGAATAAAATAATGTGCAATTTTTGGATAATCGCATGGTAAATGAGTTGCCATGAGGAAAGTCCATGCTAGCACTGGCTGTGATGCCGGTAGTGTTTGTGCTAGGCGAACCAATAAGCCTAGGGACTTGTCCTTGAGATGAGTTACGGCGGATAAAATGGCTAAGTCTTTGATATGCCAGAGTCATCCTGAAAGTGCCACAGTGACGTAGTTTTCATGGAAACGTGAAAAATGGAACGCGGTAAACCCCTCAAGCTAGCAACCCAAACTTTGGTCGGGGCATGAAATAGCTGGAATCCGAACAGACTATTTTGACTGCAAGTTTATCCTTGTAGTAGACAGATGATTATCAAGGGAGGCAAGGCCTAGTTGCTTCCTGAACAAAACATGGCTTATAGAAAATTGCATAATAGGTGAGCTAGCACTTGCTAGCTTTTATTGTAGATTATGAAAGAAGATATGAAAACATCATTTAAATTAGTGGCCACAGCTGCGGCAGGTTTAGAAGCTGTTGTTGGCCGTGAAATTCGAGCGTTAGGCATTGATTGTCAGGTAGAAAATGGGAAAGTCTTGTTCCAAGGTGATTTGGAAACGATTATCAAAACAAATTTATGGTTAAGAGCAGCTGATCGCGTCAAGATTATCGTTGGTCAATTTCCAGCGCGTACCTTTGAGGAACTGTTTCAAGGGGTTTTGGCATTAGATTGGGAAAATTATCTGCCTTTGGGAGCGAAGTTTCCGATTAGTAAGGCCAAGTGTGTGCGTTCTAAATTGCACAATGAACCAAGTGTTCAAGCCATTACCAAAAAAGCAGTGGTTAAAAAATTACAAAAACACTACCATCGTCCTGAAGGAGTACCTTTACAGGAGATTGGTGCAGAGTTTAAGATTGAAGTGTCGATTCTGAAAGACCAGGCAACCTTAATGATTGATACCAGTGGTGATAGTTTGTTCAAACGGGGCTATCGAACGGAAAAAGGTGGTGCGCCTATCAAGGAAAATATGGCGGCGGCAATCTTACAACTATCTAATTGGTTTCCAGATAAGCCTTTGATTGATCCGACTTGTGGTTCTGGTACTTTCTGTATTGAGGCAGCGATGATGGCCATGAATATTGCACCAGGCTTTAATCGCCAGTTTGCTTTTGAAAAATGGGACTGGGTAGATAAGAAACTGGTACAAGAGGTTCGTGATCAGGCTGAGAATGAAGCTAAATATGATCTTGTTTTAGATATTTCTGGTTTTGATATTGATGTCAGAATGATTGAAATCGCAAAAAGAAATGCAGAAGAAGTGGGTTTGGCAGATGCCATTACCTTTAAGCAAATGCGATTGCAGGATTTACGAACAGAGAAAATCAATGGGGTTATTATCTCTAATCCCCCTTATGGTGAACGTTTGCTCAAGAGTGAGGAAGTTGATGACCTCTATGCTGATATGGGACGTGTGTTTGCTCCGCTGAAAACATGGAGTAAGTTTATTTTGACCAGTGATGAGGCTTTTGAACAAAAATATGGCACGCCAGCTGATAAGAAGCGAAAACTCTATAACGGTACTTTAAAAGTTGATTTGTATCAATACTTTGGTCAACGTGTTAAACGATCAGAAATGAAGCAGTAAGAAAGGAAGTATGATGACAAAAAATAAGAAAAATATGTTTAAAAATAAGGACGGTTTGGATTTAAATCGTGTAAAAGATTTAACGGTAGAAGAGACGATTCGTAAGGAATCTGAAATCAAGGCAGGTATTACAGATACTGATGGTATTTTAGACAAATATATTAAACAAAACCGTGAAAAAGTTGAATCAAAGAAATTTGATAAGATTGATTTAGAGTCATTGGATACAGGTGTTTTAGATAATTTTATCAAGCAACAACGTGAAGAATTGGCTCAAGCTGGCTTGATTGAAGATACCGTTGTCGCTGATACAGTAGATACGGTTGAAGAAGTGACTTTGACTGATTCTGTTACCCCAACACCAGTTCCAACGAAAAGCTCAATTTTTGATGAAGTGGAATTGACCGAGACATCTGCTCCTATGACTAAGGATGTTGATGATTTTGTTTTAGGTGACGCAGATGATGTGCAACCAGTTTACAAAAACAAAAAATGGATTATTGGTGGTCTAGCAGCTTTGGTACTTGGTATTTTTGGGGCAGGTTATGGTCTTAATCAATTAAGTAAACAAGCTACTTCGGTTACCTCGACAAGTAGTAGTTCAACTAGTTCTTCGTCGTCATCTACCCAAAGCAGTACAGATACGGCGACTGCCAAAGCAGATTATAATAGCTTTACGGAGCTTTATGGTACATTTTTCGCAGATAGTGAAAAGACCAAGTTGAAAAATAGCGAATTTGCTAATTTACCCAACTTAGAAACAGCTCTTAATAAACTCAAAGGAACTAGCTATTATGACAAGGCTAAGGCAGACTATGATAAATTGAGCAAATCAATCGCAGCAGTTCAAGCGATTAACAGTAAATTTGAAACAGACGCGATTGTAGATGGTGAAAAAGTGGCAACTAGCTTGAAAGCAGATGCTAATCTTGATGATTTATCAAGTGATGTCTTAAATACAGGTAACGCTTCGCTTGATACACTGTTGCAATCAGTCGTTTCAGAAGCAAGAACCAATGCAGGAATTGTGTCAGCCTCTGTTAACACAGATACAGAAACGGCTACAAGTGGTGATGCGGCAATGACTGATCAGGCGACAACTGAACAAACTACTGTTGCTGCAGACCAAGTTGCGACAACGCAAACTCCTGCAACAGAAAATACAGCAACAACTTCAGAGCAAACCACAACAGCTCAAGCTGGTGTGACAACAGACGCAGCAACCAGTGCAGCGACAACGAGCGTGATTGGGTCAGATTCGTCTGTACTTCAACGTAACTTGACTCGTGTGCCGTATAATGATACAGCGATTGCGGATACTACCAATCCAGCATGGGCCTTTAATCCAGGTGTTTTGGAAAATATCATCAATATCTCACGAGCTCGCGGTTACTTTACAGATAACAACTACTATGTTGAGCCGGTTAATATTATTAACGGTAATGGCTATTACAACATGTTCAAGTCGGATGGAACGTATCTCTTCTCGATCAATGCGAAAACAGGTTACTTTGTCGGAAATGCCCCAGGTAATGCTGATAATTTAGACTATTAAAAAAGAAGCCGTAAGGCTTCTTTTTTTAATTATTGAGCAAGAGATTCATTGACCCAAGAAATAAAATTGTCGCTAGAATTTCCTGATATTTCAGCTTGAGTGTGAGCTTGGCCCCAAACTGTTGCAAAATCAACAGAATCAATACCATATTGTTTTAAAGCTAGAGCTAAATTAATTTCAGTGGTTAGAGCAGTATCTCCTTGATTAATACCTGAACGAATTCTCCAGAATCTAGCAACATTTGCAGTTCCTTTACCGTCATAAGAATCTAAAAGATAGTATAGTGGTGTATACATATTAAGACGGGTAGTAAGATCAGTTCCTAATTCGTCAGTCTTCTTTAAATCATCAGAATAGCTAGTGGCATAGTCAGTATCTTTGAGTAACTTAGCCATAGTTGCGTCCCAATGCACACTTGTACCATTTGACCCAAATAATTGGTTTTCTCCTTGAGATGCATCTAAAGCATCAAAGGCTCCAACCGATTTACTAGCTGATTTAAGGTATTTGGCAAAATCAGCAATGCTAGAAATGGTAGCAGTATTTGTTTTTTCATCGTAAGTTACCCAATTTGTTTCAGAATTTAGGGCTTCAATATAGTCTTGGGCTGTATTGTAAGTACCTGTTAAACTAAGAGTGCTTGATGATGTTTGGGTACGTTGAATATTATCGATTGTTTCGATAGCACTACTTTCGCTAGTTTGTGTTGTTGTCATTTCGCTTGGTAAATCAGATGGCGCTTCTCCAGATGGTGCCTCCCCAGACGGCGCTTGGCCACTTGGCATACCCATGCCACTATTTTGAGCAGAACTAGAGGCATCGTAAGGGAAAGTAGTTGTAGCTAAGAAAGTATTTAAAGATTGTTCAATGGTTTCTTTAATATAATCATAATAAGTTCCTGCTTGATAAATCCCTGTTTTTGAACTATCTAGTGTTAGGTTTGTGTCGCCATTAGTTAAACCTAATTGATTGATATAATCAGCAAAAGCTGTAGCTAAGTCATCTGATAATTGTTGACTCTCACTATCAAGATCTGTACGTGTACTTCCCATGTTCCATTCATAAGCTTCATTGGCAGAGTCTAAATTCGTGATAGGACACCAAGCCATTGTTCCAGCAACGCTATCTGATACCCCTTCAACAGCTCCGATAGCTTTTAAATAGGGGTCATATAAGGCGCTATCACCAGAGGCTCCGATGATGGCTGATTGTGCACCACCTTCACTCATTCCGTAAACAAAGATATTATCGGTATTGCCAGCTAAGGTATCTGCACTATATCGTAAATAACGAATAGCAGCTTTGGCATCGGTTACACCTAGAGGTGCTCCTGAGTCACGTCCACGCAAACCAGCCGAAACATAAACAAATCCTTGATCAGTATAAGTTTTAGCATCACTGGTGTAATCTGTTAGGGCACTCATGGCAGAATAACCAGGTGTATTGATTGGCATAACGATTGGAGCTGTTTTTATAGTATATTGGTTAATTTTAGTATCTGAATTTAATTTGGCAGTATAAGTACCATCTCCGTTATCGGTAGTTGTCAGATAATCACCAGGAATAAAGATAGAGAGAGTTTGTTCTTGAGAGTTAACAGGTGTTGCCGCATAGGGAATACCTAATTGGTAATAGACATTGTCCTCGGCATTATATAACCATTTGCTTTGATCAATTTTTGCTAGTGTCGTTTTGACTTCACCACTGGATAATTGACTAACAGTTGTTGTTTGCTTGTTGTCTGTTTTTTGGGTACTAGATTGGTTACTACAGGCTGTTAATAATAAACCAGCTGCTAGTAAAATAGTGCCACTGATAATCGTATGTTTTTTCAAAATATAATCCTCCAAAAGATAATAATATAATACAAATAAAACTTAATTTTTTAAATCACTCGACGTTCAAAGGGGTCAGTCGAGATGCCTTGCTCAAGAATCAATTTCGCCCATTCTTTTGCAGAAAATAGGCTGTGATCTTTGTAGTTGCCACAAGATTCAATGGTTGTACCAGGGACATCTTCCCAACTAGTCACTTGAGCGATTTCTTCTAGTGATTCTTTAATGACTTTGGCGATGATGTCTGAACTATGACGTCCCCACATAATTAAGTGAAATCCAGTACGGCATCCAAAAGGTGAACAGTCAATCATGCCATCAATACGTTGACGAATCAGCTTAGCAAGCAGATGTTCAATGGTATGAAGGCCACTGGTTGGCATGGCATCTTGGTTGGGTTGAACTAAACGAATATCAAAGTTGGTGATGACATCTCCAACAGGGCCACTTTCTTCAGAAATCAAGCGAACATAAGGGGCTTTAACAGCCGTATGATCTAATTCAAAACTTTCTACAATAACTTCTTTTGTCATGAGAACTCCTTATTTTATTTTACCTTATCATACCATAAAGTTGGTCAGTCAATCTAGTTTTAGATTGAGAAAAAAGTTAAATTGTGTTAAAATGTAATTTGGCTTATGCCAAAAAATAAATTGAGGTAAAAAACATGTTACAACTAATTTTAGGCCTTGTTTCTTCCCTCATTGGTTTGTTGATTGGTTATGTAGTGATTTCGGCTAAGATGAAAACGGCCAAAGAAACTGCAGAACTGACTCTTTTGAATGCAGAACAAGATGCAGTGAATCTAAGAGGTTTAGCAGAAGCAGAGGCTGACCAGATTAGACAAGCTGCCCAGCGTGATGGTAATGCTCAACGAAAAGAATTACTCATCGAAGCACGAGAAGAGGCTAGACGTTATCGTGAAGCCATTGACCAAGAATTTAAGACTGAGCGACAGGAGTTGAAGCAGATGGATAACCGTCTGACTCAGCGTGCCAGCTCACTTGACCGTAAGGATGAAAACTTGGCCAATAAAGAAAGACTTTTGGAACAAAAGGAACAAAGTCTGTCTGATAGGTCTAGGCATATTGATGAGCGTGAAGAAGAAGTTGCTCAATTGGAGTCGCAAAAATCAGAAGAATTGCAACGTGTGGCTCACATGTCTATCGCTGAAGCACGAGAGATTATTTTGACGGAAACAGAAAATAATCTCACTCAGGATATTGCCAGTCGTATTAAGGCGGCTGAACAGGAAGTGAAGGATCGAGCTGATAAGACAGCTAAGGAACTACTCTCTCAAGCCATGCAACGTTTGGCGGGGGACTATGTGACTGAACAGACGATTACGACGGTTCATCTGCCTGATGATAGCATGAAGGGACGTATTATTGGTCGAGAAGGCCGTAATATTCGTACTTTGGAGAGTTTGACGGGAATTGATATTATCATTGATGACACACCAGAAGTGGTTATGTTATCTGGATTTGATCCGATTCGCCGTGAAATTGCTCGGCTAACTTTGGAGGCCTTAATCAAAGATGGCCGTATTCATCCAGCTCGTATTGAAGAGTTGGTGGAGAAAAATCGTCTAGAACTTGATCAACGTATTCGTGAGTATGGTGAGGCAGCAGCTTATGAAATTGGGGCACTTAATCTTCATCCAGATTTGATTAAGATTATGGGTCGTTTGCATTTCAGAACAAGTTATGGACAAAATGTTCTTCGTCACTCGGTTGAAGTTGGTAAGCTAGCAGGTATTTTAGCAGGTGAGTTAGGTGAAAATGTTGCCCTAGCTCGTCGTGCAGGTTTCTTGCATGATATGGGCAAGGCCATTGACAAGGAAGTCGAAGGTAGCCATGTTGAGATTGGCACGGAATTTGCACGTAAGTACAAGGAACATCCTGTGGTTGTCAATACCATCGCGAGTCATCATGGCGATGTGGAAGCAGAAAGCGTCATTGCGGTTTTAGTGGCGGCAGCAGATGCTCTAAGTTCAGCTCGACCAGGTGCTCGTAATGAATCCATTGAAAATTACATCAAGCGTTTGCGTGATTTGGAAGACATTGCGACTAACTTCAAGGGAGTTAAGCAAAGTTATGCCCTCCAGGCAGGTCGTGAGATTCGCATTATGGTTGAACCAGAACGTGTATCAGATAAACAAGTCACCATCTTAGCCCATCAGGTGCGTAAGAAGATTGAAAATGAACTGAATTACCCAGGTAATATCAAGGTAACAGTCATTCGTGAATTGCGAGCAGTAGATTATGCCAAATAAAAGAAGCTGAGATTTTCTCAGTTTCTTTTTTAATAAAAAACTGCTTGGTGAAAGCTAGACTTTTCTTGATATTGTCTTGAAAAAATACTTAGATTTTGTTAAACTGTTAAGTGAGAACAAACAAGGAGTGTAAGATGTCTGAACGTGGGCTGTTAGTTGTTTTCTCGGGACCTTCGGGTGTCGGTAAAGGGACAGTGAGGCAAGAAATTTTTTCAACCCCAGATCATAAATTTGAGTATTCGGTATCAATGACCACCCGTCCGCAACGTCCAGGTGAGGTTGATGGCGTTGATTATTTTTTCCGTAGTCGTGAAGAATTTGAAGAGCTAATTCGTCAGGGGCAAATGCTGGAATATGCAGAGTATGTCGGTAACTACTATGGAACACCATTGACCTATGTTAATGAAACTTTGGACAAAGGAATTGATGTTTTTTTAGAAATCGAGGTACAAGGTGCCTTGCAGGTCAAAAAGAAAGTTCCAGATGGTGTCTTTATTTTCCTAACGCCACCAGACTTAGAGGAGTTGCAAAACCGTTTGGTTGGTCGAGGGACAGATAGTCAAGAAGTGATTGCTCAACGAATCGAGCGAGCTAAGGAAGAAATCGCTTTGATGCGAGAATATGACTATGTGGTTGTTAATGATGAAGTATCACTAGCTGCTGAAAGAGTCAAACGCATTATTGAAACGGAGCATTTTCGTGTCGAGCGTGTGATTGGTCATTACGATCAAATTATTAAAGCGACAACAGCCAAGAGATAAAGTTAGAAAGAGTAAATCTTATGATGTTAAAACCGTCAATCGATACCTTATTGGATAAGGTGCCGTCAAAGTATTCGTTAGTCATGTTGCAAGCTAAACGAGCTCATGAATTAGAGGCTGGAGCTGAGGCAACAATGACATTCACCTCAGTTAAGTCAACCTTGCAAGCCTTGGAAGAGATTGAGGCAGGTTTGGTCACTGTGCACCCCAATCCAGAAGAAAAACGTGCACAAGCACTTTTGAAAAAAGAACAAGAACGTCTTTTCCGTGAAGCTGAAGAGCAACGGATTAAAGAGCAAATTGCTAAAGAAAAAGAAGAAGAAGGTGGAAAAATCTAAGATTTTAATCTTAGATTTTTCATTATATAGGGAGGATAAATGAAAGTTGCCCAAGTTATTGTGGATATTCCCTTGATGCAGACGGATAGACCCTATTCTTATTTGATTCCAGATGAGCTTTTGTCCAATATTGAGTTGGGGAGCCGAGTGCATGTTCCATTTGGTCGAGGTAATCGTTTGCTGCAGGGGTTTGTGGTTGATATTACAGAAAATCAGTCATCTCAAGACTTAAAAGCAATTGTGGCTGTCCTTGATTTTTGGCCAGTATTGACAAGTGAACAGCTGTATTTGGCTAATCAGCTGCGTCATTCAGTCTTTTCTTATAAAATTTCGATTTTGAAAGCCATGCTGCCCAATCTTTTGAATTCTAATTATGACCGATTGTTGCAACCGACAGACCAGTTACTACCAGAAGATAGGCAGGCTATTTTTGGTGATAAGACTGAAATACCTTGGTCCAAGGTAAATCCTGTTTTACAGACTAAGGTCAATCAATTGGTTAAGCAAGGTCAAATCCTTACTTCTTACCAGGCCAAAGATAGAAAAACCTTGAAAATAGAACGTTATTACCGAGTTAAATTAGACCATCTACTTGACTTGGAAATCTCTAAACGGGCTAAGAAACGCTTGGAATTGCGTGATTATATAATAACTCATTCAGATGGTTTGCTTAAATCTCTTTATCATGATTTTTCTCGAGATCAGGTGGGCTATTTTATTGATAAGGGTGCTTTGGAGATTTCAGAAAAAGAAGTTAGCCGTAGTCAATTCTATTTTGAGCAAGTTGAATCGTCAAGTCCCCTTCAACTGAATGTGGAACAACAGAAGGCTTTTGAGCGAATTGTCGCTAAAATAGGTCAAACTGTGCAGACACCAGTTTTATTACAGGGCATTACTGGCAGTGGTAAAACGGAAGTTTATTTGCAGGTGATTGCGGAGGTCTTAAAAGCATCTAAAACAGCGATTGTCTTGGTTCCTGAGATTTCCTTGACTCCTCAAATGACCAGTCGGTTCATTTCACGATTTGGTCAGCAGGTCGCTATTTTACATTCAGCCTTATCAGATGGCGAAAAATTTGATGAATGGCGAAAGATAAAAACAGGTCAAGCCAAGGTGGTTGTGGGGGCTCGTTCAGCCATTTTTGCTCCTTTGGATAATATTGGTGCGATTATTATTGATGAAGAACATGAAGCCAGCTATAAACAAGAATCCAATCCTCGTTATCATGCGAGAGATGTGGCTCTTTTGCGAGCCAAATATCATCAAGCGGTATTGGTTTTGGGTTCGGCAACACCTAGTTTAGAAAGTCGAGCCAGAGCCAGTCGTGATGTCTATGATTTGGTCTATCTTAAAGAACGAGCCAATCCTAAGGCTAGTTTGCCTACCGTTCAAATCGTGGACTTTCGTGACTATCTTGGTCAACAAGAAATGGCTAATATCACCCCTCTTTTGCTAGATAAGATTAAAGAGCGGCTAGCTAAAAATGAACAGGTGGTTTTACTACTCAATCGTCGAGGTTATTCTAGTTTTGTCATGTGCCGTGAATGTGGTCAAGTAGAAAATTGTTCTAATTGCGATTTATCGCTTACCTTGCACATGGACACGAGATCTTTAAAATGCCATTATTGTGGTTGGCAAAAAGGGATTCCTGCTAACTGTCGTCATTGTGGTAGTCGTCATATTCGTTATTACGGCAGCGGCACTCAAAAAGCCTACGATGAATTGCAGCGGCTGTTGCCGACAGCCAAGATTTTACGCATGGATGTTGATACAACTAAGAAAAAAGGAGACCATCAACGTATTTTACAGGCGTTTGGAGAACATAAGGCAGACATTCTTTTGGGAACGCAAATGATTGCCAAGGGGTTAGATTTTGCTAATGTGACTCTAGTTGGTGTGCTCAATGCTGATACAGCCATCAATTTACCAGACTTTCGAGCGGCGGAGCGCACCTTTCAACTCTTGACCCAAGTAGCTGGTCGAGCTGGTCGGGCAGAGAAAAAAGGGGAGGTCCTTATTCAGACCTATAATCCTAAGAATTTTGCTATTCAATTTGCTAAAAACCAAGATTACGAAGGTTTTTATACTTATGAAATGCAAAACAGAAAACAGCTAGGCTATCCTCCTTATTACTATACAGTGGTGTTAAATATTTCTCATAAAACAGAAGAAGTCGCTATTGAAAAGTCTTACGAGGTCCTAAGCTATCTTAAAAATGTTCTATCTGATCAAGTTCGATTTTTGGGCCCTACCCCAAAAGCAGTGGCTCGAACCCACAATCTTTATCATTATCAAATTTTGATCAAATATCGTTTTGAATCTAAGTTGGAAGAAGCCCTGAACCATATTTTAGCCTTAACGCAATTACCAGAAAATCGCGAGTTGCGTCTAGTGATTGATAGTGAACCCCAACAGTTACTATAATCATCTTTTAGGTGCTAATTTTTAAAAATTATGCTAAAATGAGTAGATATTATAATAGCTAATTTAGCAAGATAAGGAGTAGGAATGACCAAACTAATCTTTATGGGAACCCCAACATTTTCGGCCACGGTTTTAGAAGGTCTTTTAGCTGATGACCGTTACCAAGTGCTTGCTGTTGTAACGCAGCCGGATCGTCTAGTCGGGCGTAAAAAGGAATTAAAAGAAACGCCAGTTAAAGAAGTGGCACGTCGTTATGATTTGCCGTGTTATCAGCCTGAAAAATTATCGGGTAGTAAAGAGATGGCTGATTTGATGAATTTAGGAGCAGATGGGATTATAACGGCTGCTTTTGGTCAGTTTTTACCTGAAAAATTGTTGCAGTTGGTAAGTTTTTCTGTCAATGTTCATGCGTCGCTGCTACCCAAGTACCGTGGTGGTGCACCGATTCATTATGCCCTTATCAATGGTGAGAAAGAAGTTGGGATCACCATTATGGAAATGGTCAAAAAGATGGATGCCGGTGACATGATTTCTAAAGCTAGTATTCCCATCTTAGATGAGGATAATGTGGGTACGCTTTTTGACAAGTTAGCTGTGGTTGGTCGTGACTTACTCTTGAAAACCTTACCCGCATATCTTTCTGGTGACTTAAAACCAGAACCTCAAGATGAGAGTCAAGTGTCCTTTGCTCCTAATATCAAACCTGAAGAAGAAATCTTGGACTGGAATAAGCCCGCAAGGAACTTGTTTAATCAAGTACGAGGGATGAATCCTTGGCCAGTCGCCCATACTTTCTTGGCTGGTCAACGCTTCAAAATTCATCAAGTAACAGTGGTTGACGGTCAAGGTCAGCCTGGGCAAATTATTGAAAAAACCAAAAAGAGTTTAGTGGTGGCGACTGGTCAAGGGGCAATTTCCTTAGTGACAGTTCAACCAGCAGGCAAGCCTAAGATGTTGATTAGTGATTTTCTCAATGGGCTTGGTCGAGACTTGAAGGTAGGAGATTATTTTGGTAAATAAGTGGCGAACCAGTGCGCGTGGGCTAGCTCTGATTATTTTACAAGAGATTTTAAGACAGGATGCTTACACGAATCTCGCTCTTAACAAGCATTTAGCTAATAGCCAGCTATCCTCACAGGATAAGAGTCTAGTTACAGAACTTGTTTATGGGACAGTGGCTCGTAAAATCACTTTAGAATGGTATTTGTCGCATTATTTGACAGACCGTAATCAACTAGAAGATTGGGTTTATGACTTGCTTTTGCTGAGCAGCTATCAGTTGATTTATTTAGATAAACTGCCAGCTCATGCTATTGTCAATGAAGCTGTTGAGTTGGCTAAAGCTAAGTCAAGCCATCAAGGTGCAGACAAACTTATCAATGCGGTTTTACGGCGAATGAGTCAAGAAGAATTACCCAATCCCAAGACGATTAAACGCGTCAATAAACGTTATTCAATTGTCTATTCCTTGCCAGTTTGGTTGGTGTCTAAGCTAATTGAACAATTTGGTCAAATTAGAGCAGAAGCTATTTTTGAGAGTTTATTGCTTAGAAGTAAGGCGAGTGTACGAGTGACCAATCCAGCCAATTTAGCCAGATTGGCTCAAGAATTTGAAGCAAAAGTGTCTGTACTGTCAGAAGTAGGGCTAGTCAAGACCACTGGTTATTTTGCAGGGACAGAAGCGTTTCAAAAAGGGGAGTTGACGATTCAAGATGAGTCGAGTCAATTGGTTGCTCCAACCTTAGCCTTGCAAGGTCACGAAACAGTTCTTGACGCTTGTAGTGCCCCAGGTGGTAAGACCACGCATTTAGCGAGCTATCTTACAACAGGACAGGTGACAGCACTGGATTTGTACGACCACAAACTAGCTCTAGTACAAGACAATGCCAAGCGTCTAGGGCTTTCAGATAAGATAGTCACCAAACGCTTAGACGCCACTCAGGTGCATCAGGTGTTTGCGCCAGATACTTTTGATAAAATTTTAGTGGATGCCCCTTGTTCAGGGATTGGTCTGTTGCGTCGTAAGCCAGATATTAAATATAATAAATCGCTACAAGATTTTGCAAGTTTACAAGAAATTCAGCTCGCCATTTTAGATAGTGTTAGTCAGGTACTAAAAAAAGGTGGCTTATTGACTTATAGTACTTGTACGATTTTTAAGGAAGAAAACCAAGACGTTTTAAGACAGTTTTTGGCTAGCCATCCTAATTTTGAACAGGTGGTATTAAGTCATCCCCAAACAAATATTGAACAGGATGGTTGTTTGGTTATCACACCTGAACTATACCAAACAGATGGATTTTTTATAGGTCAGCTAAGACGAAAGTCATAGAATGAAAGGAGACTGACTCGGTCAGGAGAAAACACATGAAATTAGCACTTTTAACAGATATTGGCCAGAAACGGTCAAGCAATCAAGACTATATCAATAAATACGATAATAAAGCAGGTATCACTCTATTATTATTAGCTGATGGTATGGGTGGACATCGAGCTGGTAATATTGCCAGTGAAATGACTGTGACAGACTTGGGTCGAGAGTGGGTTAATACAGATCTGACAGATGTCAGTCAAATTCGTGACTGGCTCAATGATGTTGTTGAAAAAGAGAACCAGAAGATCTATGACTTGGGTCAGCATGATAATTATAAAGGAATGGGAACAACCATTGAGGCGCTTGCTATTGTTGATAATAGTATCGTTTATGCTCACTTAGGAGATTCACGAATTGGCTTGGTTCGTCAACAAACCTACACACTCTTGACTAGTGATCATTCTTTGGTGAATGAACTGGTTAAAGCTGGTCAAATCACTCCTGAAGAAGCCGCTAATCATCCACAAAAAAATATTATTACCCAATCTATTGGGCAACATAAACCTGTTGAGTTGGAATTAGGTATGCAAACTTTGGAACCAGGTGATTATTTGGTTGTTAATAGTGATGGCTTGACCAATATGATTTCAGAACAAAACATTATTGATGTTCTTGAACAGGACATGGATTTACAAAATAAGGCTAAATTATTAGTGTCTTTAGCCAATGAAGCAGGTGGACTTGATAATATTACAGTAGCCTTATTGCACCTAGAAAGTGAGGAAGGGTAATGATACAGATTGGCAAATTATTTGCTGGTCGTTATCGTATCCTAAAATCAATCGGACGTGGTGGTATGGCGGATGTTTATCTTGCCAAGGATCTGATTTTAGATAATGAAAGAGTAGCCATCAAGGTACTTAGAACCAATTATCAAACTGATCAGGTGGCGATTGCACGTTTTCAACGTGAGGCGCGTGCCATGGCAGAACTTAGCCACCCTAATATTGTTGCGATTCGAGATATTGGAGAAGAGGACGGTCAGCAATTCTTAGCAATGGAATATGTTGACGGTGCAGACTTGAAAAAGTATATTTCAGAGTATGCTCCCCTTTCTAATCAAGAAGTGGTGCGAATCATGAAAGAAGTCCTATCAGCGATGACTAGGGCACATGAACAAGGTATTGTACACCGTGATCTTAAACCACAAAATATTTTATTGACCAAGGATGGTACGGTTAAGGTGACAGATTTTGGTATTGCTGTTGCCTTTGCTGAAACCAGCCTAACTCAGACCAATTCAATGCTAGGTAGTGTTCACTACTTGTCACCTGAACAAGCTAGAGGCTCCAAAGCGACCATTCAAAGCGACATTTACGCTATGGGGATAATGCTCTTTGAAATGTTAACAGGGCAGATTCCTTATGATGGTGATAGTGCAGTGGCCATTGCTCTTAAGCATTTCCAAAACCCCTTGCCTTCTATTATTGAGCGTAACGCTCAGGTTCCTCAAGCCTTGGAAAATGTGGTCATTCGAGCGACTGCCAAGAAAAAGGAAAATCGTTACCGTTCAACTGATGAGATGAGTAAAGATTTGGAAACGGTTCTTAATACGCAACGGTTGCGTGAAAAGAAGTTGATGTTTAATGATGATGCCACAACTAATAAAATCAAACCTCAACTTGAGAATAGCACAGCTAAATCAACCACAGAGCAGTTATTAAAGCAACCCAAAAAGATGGCATTTAGTTCAAAACTAGCACCGAAGTCAGTGCCAGTTAAGAAAAAAAACACTAATAAAAAACGAAAGCTACTTCCAGCAACTCTCAAGATTTTGTTTGCCTGCTTTGCCTTATTAACGCTATTGCTTGCTTTTTTCCTATTAACTCGACCACAAACGATAGCTGTTCCTAATTTAGCTGAACAGGATTTGGCGACAGCTAAAAAGGCCTTGGCAGATACAGGCTTGACCTTAGGAAATGTCTATGAAGAAGAAAATGAAAAAGTTGCTTCTGGACAAGTCATTCGAACCAATCCAGTAGCAGGGACAGAGCGTCGTGAAGGGGCAAAGATAGACCTTTATCTTTCAACTGGTTCAGCCAAACCTTCAGAGGATACGTTTACCATGCCTGATTATTTTGAAATGGATTACCAAACAGCTGTCAGTGATTTGGTTGCGAATTATAATGTTTTGGAATCTCAAATTGAAGTTAAGTATCAGGTTAACGAGGAGTATTTAGCAGGAACAGTTCTTTCACAAACTCCTAAAGCAGGCAGTCAATTCGACCCACAATCAAAGAAAAAGATTGTTTTTCAAGTAGCAACGAGTGAAGAAGTGATGATGCCAAGTTTAGTTGGGCTTAGTTACGAAGAAGCCCTAAATCAATTGACAGATTTGGGAATCTCAACATCATCTATTACCGCCTATACAGCTGATGGCAGTCAAGTGGTAACCTCGCCAAACGCAGACACGCTTGTACTTGCCCAATCACCTTACTATGGTGACACGATTAGTCTGTCTAATTCAGATGGTATCAGCCTTTATTTAGAAGTGCTAGAAGTTTCTTCACCAAGCTCAAGCGTTAGTCGTAACACAACGACAACGACTGTTTCTGAATCGACAAGTACTAGTCGTTCCAGTGGCACAATTGATTCAACTTCATCGACATCAACCAGTCTGGATAAAGAAAGTTCTTCTAGTCAGATTGAATCAGAAACGGAATCAAGCAGTTTGGGAGAATAATAAAAAAAAACTGAGTCTAGACTCAGTTTTTTTGTTTGTAGTAATGAAAGGGAAATGAATTTTTTTTATTTTTTTGATAAAATAGCAAGAAGTAGGAGGACAGCCTGGTGAAAAAATTTCAATTGTTTTTAGTCGTTGAGAGTTTACTCTTAACCATGGCTTTTTTAACCATTTTGGCCAGTGATTTCTCAGCAGCAGTCTGTATTTTGGTCATGGTTCTCTTAGTCTTGCGTTTTTATAATTTGGGAAGTCGTAGCAATTTTCTATTGACCGCTGGTCTTTTATTGCTTTTTTTGATTTTTATGCTCAATCCCTATGTGATTGCCGCCATTCTTTTTGCGGTTGCCTATATCTTAATCAATCATTTTTCTCAAGTGAAGCAAAATAACCGCAGGGCCCTGATTCAGTTTGAAAAAGACGAACTAGATGTTAGACCAAAACGTAACAAGTGGATTGGTAGTAAACAACATTTAATAAGTGATGATTATTGTTTTGATGACATCAATATTATTAGGGTAACAGGAAGTGACACCATTGATCTTTCTCAAGTCATTATTAAAGGCAAGGATAATGTGATTGTGATTCGTAAAGTTTATGGTCCCACCCAAATTCTTGTCCCCCTTGATGTAACGGTCAAATTAGATGTCAGTGCGGTGTATGGCAATGTGACGTATTTTGATTTTCCAGCTTATGATTTGCGTAATGAAAGTATCAAATTAAGTCAGCCAGCCGATCAAGATTTACTCAAATCAGTCAAGTTGATTGTCAGTGTGATTGCTGGTTCAGTTGAGGTGAAACGCCTGTGAGAAAATCTTATTTAGTACTATTGTTCATCTACTCCTCGCTAGCCATCTTTTCTATGGTTTTTACCATTATTACCAGCTTGGAATTAGATGTCTTTCAGCTCATCAACAATACCTGGATTTTAGAACGCTTTTTGTTTTCAATCACCCTGTTAATTTTCTCCTTGTTAATTTTATTGGTCTTGCTTTGGGTCATCATGGATGACAGTAGTAAGCGTCATCTCAACCATAATTTACGACGAATTTTAAATAACCAAGCCATTCCTCAACAAATTGATAGCGAAACAGGTCGTAATCTCATGCGATTGTCAACCAAGGTTAATCGTTTAACCACGAGTTTACAAAATACTGAAAATGCCCGTATCTTGAACAGTCAGGAAATTGTCAAACAAGAACGACGACGAATTGCAAGAGACCTTCATGATACAGTTAGTCAGGAACTCTTTGCGTCTTCCATGATGATTTCAGGTCTTTCTCAGAGTTTAGATGGTTTAGAAACAGACCAACTCAAAACTCAATTGCTTGCTGTGGAAGAGATACTTGGTAAGGCTCAAAATGACTTGAGAGTGATGTTGCTGCATCTCAGACCAACTGAGCTAGAAGATAGAACTCTGGAACAAGGTTTGGCCATGATTTTACGCGAACTGACCGATAAGAGTAATATTGAGGTTACTTATCATAAATCAATTGGTAAACTTCCTAAAGTGATTGAAGATAACCTTTTTCGGATTGCTCAGGAATTTATCAGTAACACCTTAAAGCATGCTCAAGCGACTCGTTTGGAAGTTTATTTACAAGAAAAAGAAACAGAAGTTGAGTTGAAAATGGTGGATAATGGTCGTGGTTTTGATCTCAATGTTGCTCGTGAATTAAGTTATGGGTTGACTAATATACAAGAACGAGTTGACGATCTTGCAGGCACGATGACTTTTTTAACCAGTCTTGGTAACGGGGTGTCTATGGATATTCATGTGCCAATAGTGAAAGGGAAAGAAGATGGAAAAAATTAACGTGATTTTGATTGACGATCATGAAATGGTGCGTCTAGGCTTGAAAAGTTTTCTCAATTTACAAGCTGATGTGGAAGTCATCGCTGAAGCTTCTGACGGTAAGACAGGTGTGGAACTCGCCTTAGAATTAAAACCAGATGTGGTGGTTATGGATTTGGTTATGCCAGAAATGGATGGTGTCGAAGCCACCTTAACCCTCTTAAAACAATGGAAGACAGCTAAAATCTTAGTCTTGACCTCTTATTTGGATAATGAAAAAATTTACCCCGTCATCGAAGCTGGAGCCAAGGGTTACATGCTCAAAACCTCTAGTGCAGCAGAGATTCTCCACAGTATCCGTAAAGTAGCCCAAGGCGAGCTAGCCATTGAAACAGAAGTGGACAAAAAAATCAAATATCATGATGAACATCCTGATTTACATGATGAGTTGACAGCGCGTGAACGTGATGTTTTGAAACTCTTGACCAAGGGGTATGACAATCAAACCATTGCTGATGAACTCTTTATTTCCTTGAAAACGGTTAAGACCCATGTATCAAACATCTTAGCCAAATTGGAAGTAGAAGATCGCACGCAGGCAGTCGTTTATGCTTTTCGTCATCACTTAGTTGCTCAAGATGATTAAGATGATATAATAGAAGTAGTGAATGGAGAGAACATAAAATGGATATTAAAACAAAATACAAGGCAAAAAAAATCAAAGCAGTCTTTTTTGATATTGATGATACTTTACGAGTTAAGGATACAGGCTACATTCCTGAAAAGATTACCATGGTTTTTGAGCAACTGAAAGCTAAAGGGATTTTGACAGGGATTGCATCAGGACGTAGTATGTATGGTGTTGTTCCAGAAATTCGTGACCTGAAACCAGATTACTTTGTGACCTTAAATGGTGCCTACGTTATCGACAAAAAAGGTAAGGAGATTTTCAATCAACCTTTTAAGAAAGAACAAGTGGCAGCCTTTGTGGCTTGGTGTCAAGAGCTGAATATAGCTTACGGATTTGTTGGGAAAGAAGGACAGCCAGTCGTGTCTGAATCAAGCCCAATCATTGATGAGGCCTTGGTGCCCGTTTATGGTGATTGTCCTGTTGTGCCAGATTTTTATCAAACCAATGCGGTTTATCAGATGTGGACTTTTACAAAAACCAATGCTGACCTTGTGCTACCTGACTGTTTAGCTCAAGACATGCGTTTAGTTCCTTGGCATCCGCATTCTTCTGATTTGGTTCAAACCGGCATGTCCAAAGCACGAGGCTTGGAAGAAGTACTGGCGACAGAAAAGCTGAAAGTAGAGCAGATTTTGTTCTTTGGTGATGGTCTGAATGACCTGGAGATGTTTGATGTTGTCGGTCTAAAAATTGCTATGGGCAATGCGGTTGATGCCCTGAAAGCCAAGGCTGATTACGTGACAAAAACAGTGGAAGAAGACGGGATTTATCATGCCTTGGTCGAATTAGGTTTAATTGAAGCTCAACTTAGCTTGCCTCAATTGCATCTAGATCAAGTTCAAGGAAGTAAAGCCATTATTAAAACCAATATGGGCGACTTATCCTTACAATTATTTGATGACTTGGCACCCAAAACAGTTGCCAACTTTCTTGCTTTGGCAAAGGAGGGCTATTATGAGGGGGTGATTTTCCATCGTGTAATCAATGATTTTATGATTCAAGGTGGTGATCCAACTGGAACTGGTATGGGTGGCCAGTCGATTTACGGCGATAGTTTTGAAGATGAATTTTCTGAAGAACTCTACAATCTTCGTGGTGCTTTGTCGATGGCAAATGCAGGGCCAAATACTAACGGTAGTCAGTTCTTTATTGTGCAAAATCAGCATTCTCCATATAGTGCCAAGGAATTGATGAGAGGTGGCTGGCCAAAAGAGATTGCTGAGCGTTATACTAAGGGGGGCACTCCCCATCTGGACCGTCGTCATACCGTTTTTGGTCACTTGTTAGATCAAGCTTCTTATGAGGTTTTGGATAAGATTGCTGCAGTGGAAACGGATTTTGCTGATAAACCTAAGGAAGACGTCATCATCACAGCTATTGAGGTTATTCAAACATGAAAATTGGAGATAAACTAAACGGTCAGATTGTGGGTATCAAGCCTTATGGTGCTTTTGTTGAGCTGGAAAAAGACAAAATTGGTCTGATTCACATTTCAGAAGTTAAGGCAGGTTATATTGATAACATTTACAAAAATTTAAGTGTCGGTCAAAAAGTGACGGTTCAGATCATTGATTTGGATGAATATAGCCAAAAAATCAGCCTATCCCTGCGTAGTTTGGAAGAAGAGGGTTATATCTCTCAACCCAAACATCGTTTTTCCAATAGCCGTTATAAAATTGGTTTCAAACCTCTAGCTAAAGCCCTGCCCAATTGGATTGATGAAAGTCTGGCATTTTTGAAAAAAGATACCCCAACGAATTAACGATTAGTTAATTCGTTTTTGTTTTCTAAATTATTTAATATAAACAAATAATTTGACAAAATAGAGGGGGGGGGTAAAATTAAGGTGATTGGTATTGTCATTATTGGCTATAAGAATAATACTAATAAGAATTTTCCATTATTTGCAGCCTTAGGAAGTTCTGATGAAAAAGATCGATCAAGCGAAAGAAAAATGAATATTTTAGTAACAGGTGGACTAGGTTATTTAGGTTCACATCTTTGTCTAGCCTTAAAAAACCATAAGTTATTCGTTGTTGACAATGAAAAAAGTCATTCAATCACGGCGGAGCATTTGCAAAATCTTGTACCGTTTACTTATTACAAAAGAGATATTAGAGAACCGTTAGACGATATTTTTCAAAACCATCAAATTGATGTTGTTTTTCATATGGCATCATTAAAATCAATAGGGGACTCAATGGAAGACCAAGATAACTATTACGATAATAATTATACTGGTTCTGTTAATCTGTTGAATACGATGATGACCTATCATTGTGACTATATGATTTTTAGTTCATCAATTTCTGTTTATGGTGAGACGGATATCATTACAAAAGAAACGGATGAGCCTAAACCAAATAATCCATATAGCCAGTATAAATTAGATTTTGAACAGGTGTTACAACACAGCTCGATCAATGCAACAATATTTAGATATACCAATCCAGCAGGCTGTCATCCTTTACTCAATCAAAAAGATCAAAGTCTTTTTTCAAAATTGAATCAAGATGATTTTTTGATGATTTATGGAGGTGATTATGCAACGGAAGACGGAACAGCTAGAAGAGATTATATTCATGTTGATGATTTAGTTGAGGCGCATATTAAGGCATTGAATTTAAGAGGATTTCATCTCTTTAATTTAGGTAGTGGTCAAAGTGTTTCAGTATTAGAGATTGTTAAACAGATAAAAAAACCTTATCAGATAACAAGCCGGCGAGCTGGTGATGTCGCCATATCGCAAACTAATATCGAAAACATTAAAAAGACTTTGAACTGGCACCCCAAAAAGTCAATCAAAGATATTCTTCAATCTTATGAAAATATCAGCAAAAGAGACTAGAAATGACCTCTTAGTCTGATATAGACGATCAATCAAAACATCAAGTTGACCTGAAACATGAGGTACTATACCAAGACTGATTTGCTCAACCACTCAGATGAAACTAAGGAGGTTTTGCAAAGTAAATCTCAAGCCTTGGTTAGTCATCTAACCGTTAGTTACAACATCAATTATCAATTGTGACCTGATGAATAGTCACCAGATCTTGAAGGGTGTAACAACAAATTTAATAAAAGTATATTTGGAACAAATTTTATGACGGTTTACACTATATTTTATCGTTTTCCTAATACGGTTACTGGTTTTGTCAGTACTTTTCAAACTAGACAAAAGATGTGTAACCAGTTGAAAATTTCACATAAATTGATTTTGTCACAATTGCCTTATAAGCCCAATAAACCCTGGTTTTTACACTTTAAAGGTGTCAACAAATACCATAGTGTGCTCGATAAATCATCCATATCAAGAGATTTTTTATCAGTAAAAAAAGAAGACATTCCTTTTCCGATAAAGGAGTGTTGCGAGGTAGATGGGTATGTGTTGTGGGCGGTTGATGATGACGGAGTATTTCACTATTACACCAGTCAAGAACTATATTCTTATAACTTAAGCTCATATACTCTATATGATAAAAACGGTATGATTGAGCAAGGGACAAATGACACCTTGTTAGAGTCTATGGTGGATTATCTAGTTGATAATTGTAACAGTAGTGACGTCATTATTAGTGATGAAGTCATTGGACAACCTCTAAAAATAAAAAGATTTGTTGTCAATACCAATAAGAAATTTTTCACAGTGCTACACCATAACGTTTTATCTCCAAAAATGAGGGCTAGTATTTGCCGATGGTCAAAGATCATCTCGTCATCAGAAGTTCTACAAGAACGACTGGAAAAGGTGGATATTAAAACCACGTTTTTACCACCCATCACAGTTGATAAGGTTGAGAGAAAAACTTATCAAAACCTTGACAACTTTTGTACGGTTGGCGTGTCAGATGTCAAACGGGTAACAGAACTAATTGATTATTTTGGGCAACAGCTACCAGATAAAACCTTGACAGTATATGGTAATGAAACGATTTATAAACAGTATGACAATGTTGTCTATGCTGGAATTTTAGATCAAGTACCTTACGAAAAACATCAAGCCTACATCTCCAACTCTGAGAGTGAATGCTTTGCAAATTCAGCTATTGAAGCGTCAGCTCATGGATTGGTGTTGTTCTTATCAAAGGTCGATTTAGCACATAACTACTATGCCAAAATGGATTCAAACATTGAGGTATTTGAAAACTTGAGTGAGTTAGAATTCAAAGACTATCATCACTCGTCAACGATAGCTGAACATTATTTAACAGAAAAACATCTAACTGCGTATCAACGCATACTAGGAGGTACTTATGCAAACTAAAGAAATTTTTTCGTTGAGAAAATATAAAAATGGTCGAACAGAATCGGCTAAACTGGGAACGTTAGCTTTCGTTTTGGGAGCAGCAGCTGTGGCAGCTCCGTCTGTATCAGCTGATACGACAATTACAGATACTGTAGATAATGATACAGTGACGTATTCGGCTGTTGTTGAATCAGGAGAGACTGCTCCAGCAGTTTTAGATCACACAGGGGACGCAGAAGGAACAGTTACCTTAGATTATACAGAAACAACTACAATTTCATACGTCAAAGAAGGCACAACGGTAGAATTAGAGCCAAACGTTGAAGTATCATCAAGTGGAACAATTGACGTTGATTATGATAAAGAAGGTATGAATGCTGAAACGGATGGTAAAGCCTACCGTGGTAACGAAACAGTCGCAGCTTCTACTGTAGATGAGCAACGTAAAGAAACCATTGAAACATCTGACAGAACCTATGAATATGTTAGCACAGAAAAGGTTCAAGGTAACAAAGTAACTGAAACGGCATTTAACGAGATTAAAGTAAGCACAAGTGTTGAAAATATGCACTTAGCTAACGGTGGAGTAAACTATAATAATGTCAGCGGTAAAACTTACATTGTTGAAGAACTCACTGATGGTCAATATGGCAATGTTGTCGAAACAGACAGTGCTACTGATGATGCGAGTGTTCTTTCTGCTTATCAAAATGGTACGAAAAAAGATCTAAGTGCGATCACATTTACTCCTAATGACAATATTATTGTCGTTGAACGAGATTTACTAGCAGAGAAATCGGTTGTAGAGGGTGAAGCACTTGACAAAACTTATACCTATCGAGGTTCGACATGGTATATTGGTGGAGACACAACATGGCCGTTTGTGTATGAAAACAGCTTTGGGGAACAGTATTATGCTGACTATGAGGATAGAGTAAGTGACCTTGTAACTACCTATTTCCGTGATAAGAAGTTGACCGAATTACCAAGAAGAGTTGCTTTGGAATACATGGTCAATGGTCGAGTGTTTGGTGGATTTGCTAGACCAGAGAATTACCCATTCACGAGCATGACCATGGTCAAAACTGACGAAGGTTTTAGACGAGAAGGTTTTAATGCAGGAGTTTATGATGGCTCTGAATCTGGCAAACAAACTCCTTGGGCTACAAGAGGCGACCAGTTCACAACTTATGCTGAAAATAACGTGACAGATACAGTATTTGATTCAACAACTGATGAAGAGTTCATCGCAAAACTGAATCAAATGTTGCCAGAATTTGACCTATTCAAACAATATGCTTTGGCTTTACCTGAAACATTGACGGCTAAACAAGTTGTAGAACAAATCTCAAAAATAGATTCGGTTGTTCAAGCATACATGAAACAGGAAGCAAAAGTAGAAGCTGAAAAAATACGTCAGACTTACGACGGTCGCTTCACAGCAACAGCTTCAACAAGTGTCGATGGTATAGATGCAACAGAGACGACAACAGCTGAACCACTTAACGAAACTTGGTCAGCTACAGAGAGAGATGTGACCTTTACTGGTAAAGATGCTGATACAACAACCTATACCGGTCGAGAAATCTATGGAGTAGTTCGTGCTTATAAGGTCGTAGATGATACGCCAGCTCGCATCATTCACTACTATAGAGAAGTTGAGCCAGTTGAAAGTCCAGAAGGTGATGTAGTTGAAACAAGCGGTCGAGTTCTTGTTCAATACCTAATCGAAGGTACGGAAACACAACTGAAAGATGAAGTTGTGGCAAAAGAGGCAGTCGTTAGTCGTACCCAACATTATGTGACTAAATCTGGTAATGTCTTAGTATCAGAAAGAGACGAAACAACAGCTACTAACGAAACGTATGACACCAAGCCATTCACAGAACAAACCATTACTGCGGATAATGGATTAGTTTATGAATTAGTTCAAAAACGTTCAGGTGAAGAAACAGGCACGTTGTCAGAAGGAGAATTGGTTGTTATTTATGACTACCGTTTGATGACTGAAGAAACGGCAGAAGGTGAGCCAACTGAAGTTACGGGGACAGTGGTTGTTGAGTACTTGATAGAAGGAACAGACACAGTAATCAAGGACGAAGTAGTAGCCAAAGAAGGTGTTGTCAGCCGTACCCAAACGTATGTCACAAAATCAGGAGATGTTGTTCTCTCAAGTCGTGACGAAGTAACACCAACGGAAGAAAACTATGATGTTACCGATTCAGTACCAAGCAGCATTACAGCAGCAGATGGTAAGGTCTATGAACTTGTTCAAAAACGTTCAGGTGAATCAAGTGGTCTTCTTACAGAAGGTGAAACTCGAGTAGTTTATGACTACCGTCTAGTAACGGAAGAAACGGCAGACGGCGAGCCAACTGAAGTTACGGGAACAGTGGTTGTTGAGTACTTGTTAGAAGGAACAGACACAGTAATCAAGGATGAAGTAGTAGCCAAAGAAGGTGTTGTCAGCCGTACCCAAACGTATGTCACAAAATCAGGAGATGTTGTTCTCTCAAGTCGTGACGAAATAACAACAACTGGTGAGAACTATGATGTCACTGATTCAGTACCAAACAGCATTACAGCAGCAGATGGTAAGGTCTATGAACTCGTTCAAAAACGTTCAGGTGAATCAAGTGGTCTTCTTACAGAAGGTGAAACTCGAGTAGTTTATGACTACCGTCTAGTAACGGAAGAAACAACAGACGGCGAGCCAACTGAAGTTACGGGAACAGTGGTTGTTGAGTACTTGTTAGAAGGAACAGACACAGTAATCAAGGACGAAGTAGTAGCCAAAGAAGGTGTTGTCAGCCGTACCCAAACGTATGTCACAAAATCAGGAGATGTTATTCTCTCAAGTCGTGATGAAGTAACAACAACTGGTGAGAACTATGATGTCACCGATTCAGTACCAAGCAGCATTACAGCAGCAGACGGTAAGGTCTATGAACTTGTTCAAAAACGTTCAGGTGAATCAAGTGGTCTTCTTACAGAAGGTGAAACTCGAGTAGTTTATGACTACCGTCTAGTAACGGAAGAAACAGCAGACGGTGAGCCGACTGAAGTTACAGGAACAGTGGTTGTTGAGTACTTGTTAGAAGGAACAGACACATCAATCAAGGACGACGTAGTAGCCAAAGAAGGTGTTGTCAGCCGTACCCAAACGTATGTCACGAAATCAGGAGATGTTGTTCTCTCAAGTCGTGACGAAGTAACACCAACAGAAGAAAGCTATGATGTTACCGATTCAGTACCAAGCAGCATTACAGCAGCAGATGGTAAGGTCTATGAACTTGTTCAAAAACGTTCAGGTGAATCAAGTGGTCTTCTTACAGAAGGTGAAACTCGAGTAGTTTATGACTACCGTCTAGTAACGGAAGAAACAGCAGACGGTGAGCCAACTGAAGTTACAGGAACAGTGGTTGTTGAGTACTTGTTAGAAGGAACAGACACATCAATCAAGGACGACGTAGTAGCCAAAGAAGGTGTTGTCAGCCGTACCCAAACGTATGTCACAAAATCAGGAGATGTTGTTCTCTCAAGTCGTGACGAAGTAACACCAACAGAAGAAAGCTATGATGTTACCGATTCAGTACCAAGCAGCATTACAGCAGCAGACGGTAAGGTCTATGAACTTGTTCAAAAACGTTCAGGTGAATCAAGTGGTCTTCTTACAGAAGGTGAAACTCGAGTAGTTTATGACTACCGTCTAGTAACGGAAGAAACAGCAGACGGCGAGCCAACTGAAGTTACAGGAACAGTGGTTGTTGAGTACTTGTTAGAAGGAACAGACACAGTAATCAAGGACGAAGTAGTAGCCAAAGAAGGTGTTGTCAGTCGTACTCAAACGTATGTCACAAAATCAGGAGATGTTGTTCTCTCAAGTCGTGACGAAGTAACACCAACAGAAGAAAGCTATGATGTTACCGATTCAGTACCAAGCAGCATTACAGCAGCAGACGGCAAGGTCTATGAACTTGTTCAAAAACGTTCAGGTGAATCAAGTGGTCTTCTTACAGAAGGTGAAACTCGAGTAGTTTATGACTACCGTCTAGTAACGGAAGAAACAGCAGACGGCGAGCCAACTGAAGTTACAGGAACAGTGGTTGTTGAGTACTTGTTAGAAGGAACAGACACAGTAATCAAGGACGAAGTAGTAGCCAAAGAAGGTGTTGTCAGTCGTACTCAAACGTATGTCACAAAATCAGGAGATGTTGTTCTCTCAAGTCGTGACGAAGTAACACCAACAGAAGAAAGCTATGATGTTACCGATTCAGTACCAAGCAGCATTACAGCAGCAGACGGCAAGGTCTATGAACTTGTTCAAAAACGTTCAGGTGAATCAAGTGGTCTTCTTACAGAAGGTGAAACTCGAGTAGTTTATGACTACCGTCTAGTAACGGAAGAAACACCAGAGCCGACTCCGGAACCAACGCCAGAGCCGACTCCGGAACCAACGCCAGAGCCAACTCCGGAACCAACACCAGAGCCGACTCCGGAACCAACGCCAGAGCCGACTCCGGAACCAACACCAGAGCCGACTCCGGAACCAACGCCAGAGCCGACTCCGGAACCAACACCAGAGCCAACTCCGGAACCAACGCCAGAGCCGACTCCGGAACCAACGCCAGAGCCGACTCCGGAACCAACACCAGAGCCGACTTCGGAACCAGCGCCAGAACCAAGCAAACCAAGCAAACCAAGCAAATCAACTAAATCAGTTGAAGTTCCGAAGACAAGAACATCGAACTCAAAAACTCCAACAAGTAAAGAAACTCATAATACACAAGTACTACCAAATACAGGTGATACAAGTTCAGTTGCAACAACCTTGATGGGATTGAGTTCAGTGCTAGGATCATTGGGAATGGCTTTACGCAAACGTCGTAAATAACGATTAAAAACGAATTAACAATCTGTTAATTCGTTTTTTTTTTGATGAAAAATTTAATTTTTTTCCTTACCCCCCTTGACAAAATGGGGGGGGGGTGCATGTATAATAGAAATGATAAAAATAATAAGGAGATTGATGATGACAAGAGAAGAAAACTTGCCATTTGATAAAGGCTTTTGTCCGACAGGGGTTTATATTCCTGATCCATCTAAGTATAGCGTCTATATTGCTTTTGCTGAAACCCTACCAGTTGATTTGCAACAAGAACATTATGAGTGGTATAAAGGGATGCTAGTCTGTCTTGACGGTTTTGACCCATACGCTTTCCAAAGTCGTGAAGAAGTAGATCAGCGTACCTCAGAAGTTGGTGCAAAATTCTGGACGTTCAAAGATATGGAAGAATATAACGCTTATTTGAAAGAGCGTGATACTACAATCAGAGAGCAGCGTAAAATTCTTGAAGCAAAATATGGTGTGCCTGTTTCCAAAGTGCAGGACAAACATGTAGATTAGAAAAAACACAGAGTGATGATAGCAATTTATCATCACTTTTTGTTTTGATTTAGTTGAGAGAAGAAATCAAAATATCCTTAAGATGTTTTTTCTGTGTTAATAGGTACCTCCACCACTCGACGACCAATCTCCTGACTACTCACTTTACCGTGATAAAATTCCGTCAGGCTATCAAGAACATCTTGTATCTTACCTTTATCTAAGTAGAGATGAGTGGTGACATTGACGGAAAAATCAGGGTCAAATTCTTGCAGTTCTTGACTCTCTAAAAAGTTGGCAAAGGTCTGATACTGGGGATAAGTCATCTCAATAGCTAACCCTTGTAATTCTTTGACTTCAACCACACCAATTTCTTTGATGGCATGTGCCACACTACCGGCATAAGCCCTAATCAAGCCCCCAGCTCCCAGTTTGATCCCACCAAAATAACGGGTAACAACGGCAACGACATTGGTTAGCCCTTGTTTTTCAAGCACGGTCAGCATAGGCACACCAGCGGTGCCACTCGGCTCACCGTCATCACTAGAACGTTTAATTTCACTATTTTCCCCAATAATCATGGCAGAGCAGGAGTGGTTGGCCTTGTAGTGTTCTTTTTTGATTTGGCTGATAAACTGACGCCCCTCTTCTTCTGAGTTGATACGTTTCAGATGGCAAATGAAACGTGATTTTTTAATGACTTCTTCACAGATGCCGTCTGCTTTGATTGTTTTGTAATTCTTCATAGGAAAATTTTAACATATTTTACGAATAAATAGACATGAAAGATGTTGCAAATTACTACGGTCGCCTAGTGCCACAAGATGAGTTACCAGTTGAGTTTCTTGGTTTGGCAAAAAGTCTGCCCACCATGTTCAAGCAAAATGGAAAATGGTCGTGTCAACGTTGTCACAGTCGGATTAAAGACAATTGGAGTTTGCCAGATAAGACCTTTTATTGCAGAGCTTGCCTTGTTTTTGGTCGTCTAGTTAGTGACCAGCTTCTTTATTACCTACCACAAGAGCCGTTTACTAGGGGAGATTTTTTGGTTTGGCAAGGTCAATTAACCCCATATCAAGCTCAGGTATCGGAGGAGCTGCAAAAAGCTATTGATAAAAAAGAAAATATTCTAGTTCATGCAGTGACGGGGGCAGGCAAGACCGAGATGATTTATCGCCCCTTGGCTAGTTTACTCAATCAAGGGAAGTCTGTTGCTGTTGTCAGCCCACGAATTGATGTCTGCATTGAGCTTTACCACCGCTTAACACGTGATTTTTCTTGTCCTATTAGCCTACTTCATGGTGAATCAGAAGCCTATGAACGGTCTCCTTTAGTCATCGCAACCATTCATCAACTCTTTAAGTTTTATCAGGCTTTTGACGTGATTATTATCGATGAAGTGGACGCATTTCCTTTTGTTGATAATGATTTTCTTTATCGAGCTGTGGCATTAGCCTTAAAGCCTGATGGTAACAAGATTTTCTTGACAGCAACATCAACCGATAGATTAGATAGAGCAGTTAAAACTGGTCAATTAAGACGTGTTCAGTTAGCTAGACGTTTTCATGATAGTCCCTTGGTTGTACCAAGTCTAACTTGGCTAGACGACTTGTTAGAAAACATGAAACAAAAGCGTTTACCAAAGAAATTACTTGAGATTATTGAACGACAACAACTAACAAGCTATCCCTTGTTGATTTTCTTTCCTCATATCCAACTAGGGCAAGAATTTTACCGTCTTTTGATAGATTTTTTACCTGATAAAAAAATTGGGTTTGTATCTAGTCAGACACCTGAACGAAAAGACTTGGTTGAGCAGTTTCGACAAGGAGACTTAGATGTTTTAATTTCCACAACCATTTTAGAACGTGGTGTAACCTTTCCTTGCGTGGATGTTTTTGTCCTTTGGTGCAATCATAAACTCTATACACGCTCTTCTCTTGTGCAGATTTCAGGGCGAGTAGGGCGAAGTCAGGAGCGCCCGACAGGTCAACTCATCTTTTTTCATAATGGTAAAACTAAAGCGATAGTAGCGGCTATTAAAGAAATTAAAGCCATGAATCAAGTGGGAGGTTTTTGATGCGATGTTTATTGTGTGACGAAGCGTTAAGTTCTTCATTTTCCTTTACAGACTTATTTTTATTAAAACCGTCAAAGACAAATTTGTGCTTTACTTGTAGCAAAAGTTTTGTAAGCATTTCAGAAAAACATTGCCCTTCTTGTTATAAGTCAGATATTGCTGAGCGTTGCTCTGATTGCCATGCTTGGCAAGAACAAGGAGAACAAGTAAATCATGTTGCCCTTTATCGTTATAATGATGCCATGAAGGCTTATTTTAGTCAGTATAAGTTTGAGGGAGATTATCTATTGCGAAAGGTGTTTAGTCAAGATATCAAACAAGCTCTCAAAAAATATAAGGGTTATGCCTTTCTACCAATTCCACTTAGTCCAGAAGGTCTGAACAAGCGTCGTTTTAATCAAGTGACAGGTTTTCTAGATGAGGCAGGTCTGCCTTATCTGGATCTTTTAGGTAAACATGATAGTATCAAGCAGTCCAGTAAGTCTAGACAGGAACGTTTAGCCAGTCAGCAAACCTTCTATCTCAAAAAAGATAAAGTCTTACCAGACAAGATACTCTTGATTGATGACATTTATACCACAGGAGCTACCTTAGTTTTAGCCAAGCAAGTGCTTTATCAAGCAGGTGTTAAAGACATTAAAACTTTCTCGTTAGCTCGCTAAATTCTTGCCAAAATATTCTGAAAGCGTTATAATAAAACTATAGAAAAGACTGACATAGAAAAGAGGTACTGCTTATGATTAAATATAATGTTCGTGGTGAAAACATTGAGGTTACTGAAGCCATTCAATCTTATGTAGAAAACAAATTAGCAAAGGTTGAAAAATATTTTCATGCAGACCAAGAGTTAACTGCCAAGGTCAATTTAAAGGTTTACCGTGAAAAAACAGCCAAGGTTGAAGTGACAATTCCATTAGGTAACTTAACCCTTCGTGCTGAGGATATGTCACAAGACATGTACGGCTCGATTGATTTAGTTGTCGATAAGATTGAGCGTCAAATTCGTAAGAACAAAACTAAAATCATGAAAAAGCATCGTGAAAAAGTGGCGACAAGTCAAGTCTTTACACCTGAATTTGTGCAGGAAGTTTCAGAAGACACTACAGAATTGAAAGTTGTACGAACTAAAAACCTAGATTTGAAGCCAATGACTTTAGAAGAAGCGTTGTTACAAATGGAACTCTTGGGTCATGATTTCTTTATCTATGTTGATGCAGAAGATGGCAAGACCAATGTGCTTTATCAACGTGAAGATGGTGATGTTGGGTTGATTGAAGCAAAATAGTTGATGAAACAGGCTGTTAAATCAGTCTGTTTTTTCTTGTCCTACTCAGTATTCAAGGTAGGTTTTGCCTTTATTTTATGATATAATAGACTGATTATATTTGAGATGATAACAAGGAGAAAGCTAATGGCAAAGGAATCATTTTATATTACAACACCGATTTATTATCCTAGTGGTAAACTTCATATAGGGTCAGCCTACACGACGATTGCTTGTGATGTTTTAGCACGTTATAAGCGTTTGATGGGCTACGATGTGTTTTATCTGACTGGATTGGATGAGCATGGTCAAAAAATTCAAGATAAGGCAAAAGAAGCTGGCTTAGAGCCACAAGCCTACGTTGATCAGATGGCAGCAGGTGTCAAGGAATTATGGCAGTTATTAGATATTTCTTATGATAAATTTATCCGAACAACAGATGCCTATCATGAAGAAGTCGTGGGTAAGATTTTTGAACGTTTGTTGGCCCAAGATGATATTTATTTGGGGGAATATTCTGGTTGGTATAGTGTGTCTGATGAAGAATTTTTCACAGAAAGCCAACTTGCAGAAGTCTTTCGTGATGACAATGGTCAGGTGACAGGTGGTATTGCACCGTCAGGCCATGAAGTTGAATGGGTGTCTGAAGAGTCTTATTTCTTACGTCTAAGCAAGTATGCAGATCGTTTGGTTGCTTTTTATCAAGAGCATCCAGAGTTTATGCAGCCAGCAGGTCGCATGAATGAAATGTTGAAAAACTTTATTGAACCAGGCTTGGAAGACTTGGCAGTTTCACGAACAACTTTTACTTGGGGAGTGCCGGTACCATCAAATCCTAAGCATGTTGTTTATGTTTGGATTGACGCCTTGGTCAACTATATTACGGCCTTGGGTTATGGACAAGACGACACAAGCCAATTTGAACAATTCTGGCCAGCAGATGTGCACATGCTAGGTAAGGATATTTTGCGTTTCCACTCGATTTACTGGCCGATTATCCTTATGGCACTTGATTTGCCAATGCCAAAAAAATTAGTGGCTCATGGTTGGTTTGTCATGCAAGATGGTAAAATGTCCAAGTCTAAAGGCAATGTCGTTTATCCAGAAATGTTGGTTGAGCGTTATGGCTTGGATTCTCTTCGTTACTATCTCATGAGAAGTTTACCCGTAGGTTCAGATGGGACCTTTACCCCTGAAGATTATGTTGGTCGTATTAACTATGAATTGGCTAATGACCTTGGTAATCTGCTCAATCGAACAGTGGCAATGATTAACAAATATTTTGATGGTCAGGTGACGACCTTTGTCAGTCAAGTGACAGCCTTTGATGCTGACTTGGAAACTTGTGCAGCAGAAGCAATTAAGAACTTCCATGCCTACATGAATGGTGTGAATTATCCAAAGGCTTTGGAAGAAGTTTGGAGCTTGATTGCTCGTACCAATAAGTATATTGATGAAACAGCTCCTTGGGTATTGGCTAAGGAAGCTAGTAAAGAAGATGAACTGGCGAGTGTCATGAGTCATTTAGCAGCTAGCTTGCGCGTGATTGCCCACTTGATTGAGCCGTTCATGATGGCGACTAGCCAAGCTGTGATGGAACAGTTGGGCATGAAGAAAGTGACATCATTGTCAACTATTAACTTATCTGATTTGCCAAGTGGTTTGACTGTTGTTGCAAAAGGGACACCGATTTTCCCACGTCTGGACATGGACGATGAAATTGCTTATATTAAAGAACAGATGGCAGCTAACAAACCACAAGAAGAAATCGAGTGGGATCCAGAAAAAGTTGAATTGACATCCAGCAAGTCAGCTATCAAATTTTACACCTTTGATGCGGTGGAAATCCGTGTGGCAGAAGTAAAGGCTGTTGAAAAGGTTGAAGGGTCAGATAAATTACTTAAGTTTAGATTGGATGCAGGAGATGGTGAAGATCGTCAAATCCTATCGGGAATTGCTAAATATTATCCTAATGAGCAAGAATTGTTAGGTAAAAAGTTGCAGATTGTTGCCAATCTAAAACCAAGAAAAATGATGGGCTTGATTAGTCAGGGGATGATTTTGTCTGCCGAACATGAAGGCAAATTAACCCTGTTAACTGTTGATGAACAAGTACCTAATGGTAGTGTAATTGGTTAAGGAGAAAAAGATGACCTTTGAAGAAATTTTACCAGGCCTTAAAGCCAAGAAAAAATACGTTCGTACAGGCTGGGCTGGGGCTGAAAATTATGTTCAACTGTTTGATATCATTGAGGTTAATGGTCAAAAATTGGAAGCAACACCTTATTTTCTCATCAATGTTTCAGGGGATGGCGAGGGATTTTCAATGTGGAGCCCTACCCCTTGTGATGTCTTGGCAACAGACTGGGTAGCAGTTGATGACTAAGACGGTATTGGTGACAGGAGTGTCAAGTGGTATCGGCCTTGCTCAAGCCTCTAGTTTTCTAGAACAAGGCTATCGAGTAGTCGGTGTGGATAGGACTTATGCCCCCAACTTGACAGGAGATTTCCAATTTATCCAACTAGATTTACAAGAGGACTTAGCTCCTCTTTTTCAGCAACTGCCAAGCGTGGATATTCTCTGTAATACGGCAGGGATTTTGGATGACTATCAACCTTTGCTAGCTTGTTCAGAAGAAGTCTTTGAGCAGGTTTTTGCGGTAAATTTCTTTGCAACGCTGAAATTGATTCGCCATTATCTACCAGATATGATTGAACGAAAAGAAGGCATCATCATCAATATGTGTTCGATTGCTAGTCAGCTAGCAGGTGGGGGTGGTGCAGCCTACACCTCTAGTAAGCATGCCTTGGCTGGCTTGACCAAGCAGTTGGCCTTGGACTATGCCTTGGAGGGAATTCAAGTCTTTGGGATTGCTCCTGGGGCTGTCCAAACAGGCATGACCCAAAGTGATTTTGAAGAGGGCGGCATGGCTGACTGGGTTGCCGAGCAAACGCCGATTGGACGTTGGACGCAACCTCAAGAAATAGCAGATTTAACCTTGTTTTTAGCCAGTGGCAAGGCACAATCCATGCAAGGACAGATTATTGGGATTGATGGTGGTTGGAGTTTGAAGTAGGAAAAAGAATTTGTTATGACAATAGAAGAAATGATAAGAACCTATCAAGCAATCAATCCTGATTGTGATAGCCACATAGAAGCTTGGCAATTTGGAGCTGAGCCAGATCAATTGGCCCAGTTGGTCTTGGATGGTAAAAAAACAGCAACAGCATCGGCTTATGATGAGTATTTACTTCATGATGAACCGCTTGTCAAGGTCGGCGATCATAGCATTATTTTGAATAGTCAAGATGACCCGGTGTGTATGATTAGGACAACCAAGGTGACCGTCGTTCCTTTTAAGGAGGTATCGGCAGAGCATGCCGACAAAGAAGGAGAAGGTGATCGTAGTCTAGCTTACTGGCGTCAAGTGCATTGGGACTTGTTTAGTCAATGGTTAAAAAAAGGTCACTTGACCTTTACTGAAAATAGTTTGGTCGTTTGTGAAGAATTTGAGGTGGTCTATCGACCAGAAGGAGTATAAATGAAACTAGGAATTTTAGGAACAGGCATGATTGTCAAGGAAGTCTTGCCTGTCTTGGCGGAGATTGAGGGGCTTGAGCTAGTAGGTATCTTATCTACCCCAAGGAGTTTGCCTTTGGCAAAGGAATTGGCACAGACCTATCAACTTCCACTTGCAACCAGTGATTATGAAGAACTTTTGGCAGATGAGCGACTTGATACCATTTACGTTGCCCTGCCTAATCACCTTCATTATGAGTATGCCAAAAAGGCCTTGTTGGCTGGCAAGCATGTCATTTGTGAAAAGCCTTTTACCATGACAGCAGACGAATTAGAAGACTTGGTGGTCTTGGCTAAGGAGCGTCAACTTTTGCTCTTGGAAGCTATTACCAACCAATATTTGCCAAATTTCACCTACTTAAAAGAGAATTTACATCAGTTGGGTGAGATTAAGGTCGTGACTTGTAATTACTCTCAGTATTCATCACGTTATGATGCCTTCAAACGTGGCGAGATTGCCCCAGCTTTTGATCCTAAACAAGGTGGTGGGGCTCTTAGAGATTTGAACATTTACAACATTCACTTGGTGGTCGGTTTATTTGGTGCACCACATAGCGTCCAGTATTTGCCCAACATGGATCAAGAAGTGGATACGTCAGGACTTTTGGTGATGGATTATCAAGACTTTAAGGTGGTGTGTATCGGCTCTAAAGATTCTAGTGCAGCCATTACCTCAACCATTCAAGGGAACAAAGGGTCTTTGGTTGTCAATGGTCCAACCAATAGTCTGCCACAAGTGTCGCTAGCCCTAAATGGTCAGGACATACAGGTGATTAACCAAAACGCAGCTCATCACCGTATGGCAGATGAATTTATAGCTTTCAATGAGATGATTACGACAAAAGATTATCAAAAAGCTCAAACCTATTTGGATCATAGCCGAGCAGTGATGCAGGTGCTAGACCAAGCCGCGTTATCAATGAAAGGTTAATAGATTATCATAAAAAACAGCTCTTATCTCTTATGGAAAGGGCTGTTTTTGGTTGCTGGAAGAAGTCATTTTTGACAAAAACTTAAAACGGTTTTTTCGACTTATTTGGTGTAGAAAAGACACACGAATAAAAATATCTTGCCCAAAAAGGACAGAAGAGAATGATGAACAAGAGTGTCTTGCCCAAAAAGGGCAGAAGAGAATGACGAACAAAAGTGTCTTACCCAAAAAAGACAGAAGAGAATGACGAACAAAAGTGTCTTGCCCAAAAAGGGCAGAAGAGAATGACGAACAAAAGAGCTTTGCCCAAAAAAGGCAGAAGAGAATGGCGAACAAAAGAGTTTTGCCCAAAAAGAGCAGAAGAGAATGACGAACAAAAGTGTCTTGCCCAAAAAGGGTAGAAAACAATGACGAACAAAAGTGTCTTGCCTAAAAAGGGCAGAAGAGAATGACGAACAAAAGAGCTTTGCCCAAAAAAGGCAGAAGAGAATCACGAACAAAAGAACTTTGCCCCAAAAAAATGAACGAATCAATCAGAATCATGATAAGGACTTGTAGAGTAGTTGGTGTAATCGCTTTTATTTTTTTAGAAATTCCTTGGTAGCTATGCTATAATGAACTTGAGATTAGAAAGGCGTATTAGGAATGAAAAAGAAGCAAGTGATTTATCAATCTTTCTTTCCAGTCTTGGCAGTTCAACCCAAACCTTTAATCAATCTTCAAACGTTATTTAACAAACAACATGAAGCGAGGTTTAATGATTAAAAAGACTTTACTACTCATCGTTACTATAAGTTTACTGTATGGCCTATCTAAGCTTTATATCGCCTATAACTTATCGCATTATGCCGGTTATTATGTTCAACAACTACCAAGGAAAAAAGGCACTAATCCAGAATTAGCTTTAGTAGTAGATTATGTTGGTCAGATTAAAGAACCCGATCAAGATAATATTTTCTTTAGATTTAAAGGTCGTGGAACAATCTATAATGTTATACAACAAAATCGAGAACTTGCATTGCTGGCTTATCAAGAAAATGATGATGAGTATTATCTAATGTATAGTTTTAATTATGATCAAAAAGGTAACAGTATTTCTGATGATAGTTATTGGTTTAATGAGAAAGGTCAATTTACTTATTATGATCATAGTGAAGAAGGCAATTCATTTCAATCAAAAGATATAAAATATCGAGATAAAGCTAGTCAACTCTCATCAGAAATCATTTCTCCAGTTTTGGCAGTTCAACCCAAACCTTTAATCAATCTTCAAACGTTATTTAACCAAAAACATGAAGCAAGGTTTAATGATTAGGTATATTATGATGAGGCTTCCTAACGCCAGTTGGGAAGTTTTGTTATTGACGAGGAGCAATCTCATGGAAAAATGAGAAGATAACTGAAAATATGATATAATGTAAGAAGTATCTTGAAAGAATGGAAGACTAGTTAGTATGAGTAATTATGCAATCATTTTGGCAGCTGGCAAAGGCACACGCATGAAGTCAGATTTACCAAAAGTATTACATCAAGTGGCAGGAATCAGTATGCTAGAGCATGTGTTTCGTAGTGTATCAGCCATCAACCCTGAAAAAATGGTGACGGTTGTTGGTCATCAAGCAGAGTTGGTACAACAAGTTTTAGGAGAGCAAACCGAGTTTGTTCTTCAAACCGAGCAGTTGGGAACAGGTCATGCGGTTTTAATGGCTGAGGAACAGTTGGCAGCCTTGGAGGGCCAGACCTTAG
Source organism: Streptococcus sp. sy018 (assembly GCF_007859185.1). NCBI lineage: Bacteria > Bacillati > Bacillota > Bacilli > Lactobacillales > Streptococcaceae > Streptococcus > Streptococcus sp. sy018. Next base: position 87,826 of record NZ_VOHN01000004.1, read on the forward strand.
TCATTGCTGGTGACACCCCCTTAATCACAGGAGAGAGCCTAACAGCCTTGATTGATTTTCATGTTAGTCATAAAAATGTTGCCACTATTCTCACAGCCCAAGCAGATAATCCGTTTGGTTATGGCCGTATTGTCCGTAATCAGATTGACGAAGTGGTTAAGATTGTTGAGCAAAAAGACGCCTCTGATTTTGAGCAACAAATCAAGGAAATCAACACAGGTACTTATGTTTTTGATAACAAACGCCTGTTTGAAGCCTTGAAAAACATCAATACCGATAATGCCCAAGGTGAGTACTATTTGACAGATGTTATTGGTATTTTCAAAGAGGCAGGAGAAAAGGTTGGTGCCTATAAGCTACGTGATTTCAATGAAAGTTTGGGTGTCAATGACCGTCTAGCCTTAGCAACTGCTGAAAAAGTCATGCGTCAACGCATTAATCAAACCCACATGCTAAATGGGGTGACCTTTATCAATCCAGAAGCGACCTATATTGATATTGATGTGGAGATTGCTGCGGATGTGACACTTGAGGCTAATGTTGTCCTTAAAGGGCAGACCAAGATTGCCAGTGAGGCCATTTTGACCAACGGAACTGTGGTGGTTGATTCTGTTATTGGTCAAGGGTCTGTCATCACAAGCTCAATGATTGAACAGTCTCAAGTTGGAGCTGATGTGACGATTGGCCCTTACGCTCATATTCGACCAGACTCAGTTTTGGCCAATAAGGTGCATATCGGTAATTTTGTGGAAGTTAAATCCTCATCAATTGGAGAAAATAGCAAGGCAGGTCATCTGACTTATATTGGCAATGCAGACGTTGGCTCTGATGTCAATATTGGTGCTGGTACTATCACCGTCAACTATGACGGTCAAGGAAAATATGCAACCCATGTCGGCAAGGGAGCCTTTATTGGTAGTCATTCAACTCTCATTGCTCCCCTGTCAGTAGGAGATTATGCCTTAACAGCAGCAGGGTCGGTTATTACAGATGATGTGGCTACAGATGCCCTGGCCCTTGGACGTAGTCGTCAGGTAACTAAAGAAGGTTATGCGACTAAGTTCCCACATCATCCCCAACAAAAATAGGGTAACAAGATGGATTTTGAAGAAAAAACAATTAAACGTGAGAGCGTTTTTCAAGGTAAGATTTTTGAAGTTGCAGTAGATCTGGTCGAACTTCCTAATGGTCTTGGAAGGAGTCAACGGGAGTTGGTTTTCCATAAGGGAGCAGTAGCCGTTTTAGCTGTGACAAAAGAAGATAAAATTATCTTGGTTAAGCAGTACCGAAAAGCGATTGAAAGGATTTCTTATGAAATCCCAGCAGGCAAGTTGGAACTTGGCGAGGCTCATTCAGAAGAAGCAGCGGCCTTGCGAGAATTGGAAGAAGAAACGGGTTATACAGGTGACCTGACCTTTCTCTATGAATTTTACACGTCCATTGGTTTTTGTGATGAAAAAATTAAACTCTATTTGGCTAATCAGTTGGTCAAAGTAGAAAATCCTCGTCCCATGGATGATGATGAGATGATTGAAGTTTTAGAATTAAGTTATGAAGAGTGCATGGAATTGGTTAAATCAGGGCAACTACAAGATGCCAAGACCTTGATTGCCCTACAATATTATGCCCTTCATTTATGCTAAAAGAGGTGAGTAAAATGACTAAAACAAGGTTTTCAGATGATTTTTCAACCCCTAAACAAACAGGTCCAATCAAGAGTCGTCGTCAAGCACAACTTCAACGAAAGAAGTTTCAATCTAAACTCAATCTGATTTTAATGATTGCCTTAATTTTGCTAGGACTCTTGATTTATGCAATTTTGAAATGGTAGGAATAAAGCGATGAAAATAGGAATTATTGCGGCTATGCAAGAAGAATTAAAGGTCTTGGTAGAAGCACTAGATGAAAAGGTTACCCAAGAGGTTTTAGGCCATACTTACTATCAAGGGAAACTAGGAGATCATGACGTTGTTTTGGTTCAAAGTGGTGTTGGTAAGGTCATGTCAGCCATGAGTGTTGCTATTTTAGCCGAGAATTTTGGGGTCGAAGCCATTATCAATACTGGCTCTGCTGGAGCGGTCGCTCATGGATTGGCGATTGGAGATGTGGTTGTGGCAACACAGTTAGCTTATCATGATGTGGATCTTACAGCTTTTGGCTATGCCTATGGTCAAATGTCTATGCAACCCTTGTATTTTGATTGTGATCCGTCTTTTGTTAAGACATTTGAACAAGTTTTGGACAAGCATGAGACAAAGAGTCACCTTGGTTTAATTGTGACAGGAGATAGTTTTATTGCCGGTCAAGATAAAATTGACGTGATTAAGTCACATTTTCCCGAGGTTCTAGCAGTTGAAATGGAAGGAGCAGCTATCGCCCAAGCCGCTTATAGTTGTCACTTGCCTTTTATTGTGGTTAGAGCAATGAGTGACACAGCTGCTCATGATGCTAATATGACCTTTGATGAGTTCATTCAGATGGCAGGTAAACAATCCGCACAAATCTTACTTAGTTTTTTAGAAGTCTTAGCTGAATAAAGCATACCCCCTTTTCTTAAATAGAAAAGGGGGTTATTAACTTATTTATCACCCAAGAAAAAGAAGGGTGGAGTGTATTGGCTAATTTCTTTGAAGCAACGTTTGGCAGCGTCATTATCTTCACAAATAATCAAACAAGTATCATCGCCGCAAATGGTAGCGAGAACGTCAGAAAATTGCATGGCATCAATAATTGAACCGAAAGAAGGAGCTAGACCAGGCAAGGTTTTTAAAATAACCTGATGTTGAACGGGTCTGAGCATGATTAGAGCGTCTTCCATATAAAAACGCAAGCGTTGTTCCCAGTGAGCAGGAGACACGGTATGAATTTCGTAGTGGGAGTTTTCTGAAGCAACTTTGACGAGATTGAGTTCTTTCATATCTCGAGATAGTGTGGCTTGAGTTACCTCCACACCATTGCGTTTTAAGGCACGTTGTAATTCCAGTTGGGTGTGTATTTTCGTCTCAGAAATGAGGGATCGAATCAATTGGTGGCGGGCATCTTTTTTATTCATTTGAACTTCCTTTCTAAATAAAAGTCTCTCTCATTTTAAGTATAGCAAAGAAAAAATATAAAGTAAACAGAAAACAAAGTCTATACAAAGAAAATGTAAGCGTCAACAAAACTTATATTTTATCAAAAAATCATATTTTTTGTAAAAAATATAAAAATAATCTTGCAAAAAACGAGATGGTTTGGTATGATTATAAAAAAGTTAATTTAGGAGAATAACTATGTCGAAAGATTCTAAGAAATTAGGAGTTTTTGCACTGACAGCCTTAGTCATTTCTTCTTCCATTGGTTCAGGAATTTTTGCCATTCCAACAGATATGGCATCAGCAACTGCACCAGGGGGAGCATTGATTGGTTGGCTAGTAGCAGGTGTGGGGGTTTTGACCCTTTGTTTATCTATTGTATATATTGGACAGAAAAAACCAAATTTGGCTGGTATTGTCAGCTATGCTGAAGAAGGCTTTGGTCCGTTTAACGGTTTTATCAGTGGATGGGGCTATTGGTTGTCTGCTTGGCTAGGAACTGTATCAGTTGTCATCATGATGATGAAAACTCTCTCTCGCTTACTTCCGGTTTTTGGTAATGGTGATAACTTCTTATCTATTGTGGTTGGTTCGTGTTTACTTTGGTTCTTATGCTACTTGGTTAATCGAGGGGTTGAGAGTGCCATTGTCTTAAATACGATTATTGCCGTTTGTAAGATTGTTCCTTTAGCGCTGTGTATCATTTTGGCCTTTGTCTTTTTTGATATGGATACCTTTATGACAAATTTCTGGGGAACACAGTCAGGTCAATTTGAACTAGGTAGTGTGGCTAGTCAAGTTAAAAATTCAATGATGACGATTATGTGGGTTTTTGTCGGAATTGAGGGGGCAGCGATGATGTCCGATCGGGCTAAAAATCAATCAGTAGTTGGAAAATCAACAGTTTTTGGCTTGATTAGCTTGGCAATTATTTATGTATCAGCATCGATTTTGCCTTATGGTATTTTAACTCAAGATCAAATTGCCAACTTACCAAGTCCAGCCTTGGGCTATGTCTTTACTAAGGATGTTGGCAACTGGTTTCCTGTAATGGTTAATATCGCCTTGATTATCTCCCTATTTGGTTCATGGTTGTCTTGGATGATGTTGCCTGTTGAAACAACTGCGATTATGGCTCAACGTAAACTTTTATCAGCTAAATTTGCAGAGTTGAATGACAAAGGGGTACCAACCTTCTCGCTAGTCTTTATGACAGCTTTAATTCAAATTTTTATGTTGACGTTGTTGGTTACAGATCAAGCCTATCAATTTGCTTATACGCTTTGTACGGCATCAATGTTTATTTCTTGGCTTTATGTGGTGCTTTATCAAGTTAAACTAGCTTACCAACATAAAAATATGCCACAAGTAATCCTTGGTTTATTAGGTTCTGCCTTCTTTATTTGGATAATCTGGGTTGCAGGATTTGATTATGTGTTGCTTTGTTTGATTGCTTACCTAGTAGGTATTGTCTTTTATATTAAAGCACGTCAGGCAGCAGGTGAGAAGAAAATTTTCACAACAGGTGAGTGGTTATTAGTGGCTATTTTAGTCTTAGGTGCCCTTCTTGCCCTAGTTCGTTTGATGACTGGACAAATTGTAATTTAATGAAAAAGAGTTTGGTTTTCAAGCCAAGCTCTTTCGCTTAAAATGAAAGGATAAGTTATGGAGATTCAAGCTTTTGGAGTGGAAGAATGGTTAAATGTTTGGGAGAATGATGCTCGCTATGACATTGCGGGTAGTTCGATTGCTTCTTTGACCCTAGATGACATCTTAACGCTTGGCAATCAAAAAGAAAGACTATTGGAGCAACTAGCAGCAAAAACCATGAATTATGGCTGGATTGAGGGTTCGCAAGCCTTTAAGGAAGAAGTGGCTAGTTTGTACCAACAGGTCAAGCCTTCTCAAGTCTTACAGACCAATGGAGCGACAGGTGCCAATCACTTAGCTCTTTACGCCCTGATTGAGCCAGAAGACCATGTGATTTCCCTTTACCCAACCTACCAACAGCTTTATGATATTCCAAAATCTTTAGGAGCTGACGTCTCCTTTTGGCACATTAGGGAGGAACAAGATTGGTTGCCATCTTTGGCTGAATTACGCCAGTTAATCCGTCCAAACACTAAGATGATTTGTATCAACAATGCCAACAATCCAACAGGAGCGGTTATGGATCGCTCTTTCTTAGAAGAATTAGTTAGTATTGCTAAAGAAGTGGACGCCTATATCCTATCAGATGAAGTGTATCAACCTTTAGAGAAAGATTTAGACGTGCCTGCTATCGTTGATCTTTATGATAAGGGGATTTCTACCAACAGTTTATCCAAGACTTATTCTGTTCCTGGAGTTCGGATTGGCTGGGTCGTGGCAAATGAAGAGCTGACGGATATTTTTAGAAAATATCGTGACTATACCATGATTTGTAGCGGTGTCATTGATGATTTTTTGGCAGTTCATGTGTTGAAACATCGCGAAACGATTTTATCACGTAATCGTGCTTTGGTGGCTAAAAACTTAGCCATTGTCAAAGACTGGGTGGCAAAGGAAAAACGTGTGTCCTTGATTTTTCCACGTCATGTGTCAACCTCGTTCATCAAACTTGATATTCCAGAAGAAACCGAAAAGTTCTGCATTCGTCTGTTGAAAGAAAAAGGGGTCTTGCTTGTTCCAGGAAACCGTTTTGACATGCCAGGCTATGCAAGGCTAGGTTATTGTACTTCGACAGACACTCTAATCAAGGGATTAGCAGGTTTGTCTGAATTTTTAAGGCAGTATGATTAAAACCAAGTGAGGACTTGGTTTTTCTTTAGCTTTTAAGCCAAAATTTGATATAATAAAATTTATGAGAGTTGTAGCAGGAGAATTTGGTGGCCGTCCCTTGAAAACCTTGTCTGGTCAGACAACACGACCGACCACAGACAAGGTCAAAGGAGCCATGTTTAACATGATTGGGCCTTATTTTGATGGGGGCAGGGTTTTAGATTTGTTTGCTGGTAGTGGTGGCTTGGCTATTGAAGCCATTTCACGTGGAATGAACCAAGCCGTCTTAGTTGAAAAAGACCGCAAGGCTCAGCAAATTATAGAAGCGAATATTCAGATGACTAAACGACAAGCTGCTTTTCAATTGTTAAAAATGGATGCCAATCAGGCTTTAAGTCAATTAACAGGTCAATTTGATCTGGTCTTGTTAGATCCTCCTTATGCTAAAGAAGAAATTGTTAAACAAGTCACGTTATTGGAAGAAAAAGGGCTTTTAACAGAAGAAGTGATGATTGTCTGTGAAACTGATAAGGCAGTAGCTTTGCCAGAAGAATTTAGTCAATTTGGTATTTGGAAACAAAAAATTTATGGAATTAGTAAGGTAACCGTCTATGTCCGCTAAAATAGGTCTTTTTACAGGAAGCTTTGATCCAATTACCAAGGGTCACCTTTCTATTATTGAACGAGCCAGTCAATTGTTTGATAAACTCTATGTAGGACTCTTTTATAATCAAGAAAAAAAAGGATTTTTTGACATTAACCAGCGTCAAATCTTTTTACGAGATAGTCTAGCACACTTGTCTAATGTTGAAGTTATCGTCGCTCAAAACAGTTTAGCAGTTGATGTTGCCAGACAGTTACAGGTGACACACTTGGTGCGTGGTTTACGTCATCAAGCTGATTTAGATTATGAAATGAGCTTGACTTATTTTAATAAGCAATTGGCTCAAGAGTTGGAAACTGTCTTTTTCTTGACTGATTTTCAATACCAGTATGTGAGTTCTAGTCGGGTGCGTGAACTGATTGCTTTTGAAACAGACATCAGTCCCTATGTTCCCGACCCAGTTTCAAAGAAAGTGAAAAGTAGTTATGAAACGCATCAAAAAATTTAGATGGTGGTTAGGAGTTAGTTTAGTCTTAGCTATCTTGTTTACCTTGTTTTATCCGCTACCTTATTATATCGAAACGCCAGGCGGTGCTTATGATGTACGAACAGCTTTAACAGTAAATAACAAGGATGATGAAGCACAAGGCTCTTACAATTTTACAGCAGTCAGTGTCAGTCGAGCAACGCTTGCCCGTATTTTATATGCCCTAGCGACTCCTTTTAGTGAAATAGCGTCAGAAGAAGGCACAACAGGTGGTTACAGTGAAGAAGAGTTTATGCGGATCAACCAGTTTTACATGGAAACGTCACAAAATGGAGCTATTTACCAAGCTCTAACCTTGGCGAATCAACCGGTTAGTCTAAACTTTTTAGGTGTTTATGTGTTAGATGTCGCTAGTGATTCGACATTTAAAGGCATTTTAAACCTAGCTGACACGGTGACAGGAGTTAATAATCAAACCTTCAAAAGCTCTAGTGAATTGATTGACTATGTTGGTGGCCTTAACTTAGGTGATAAGGTCTCTGTCCAATATACTTCTGATGGGAAAGAAAAGTCAGCTCAAGGTAAAATCATCAAACTCTCTAATGGCCGTAACGGTATTGGTATAGGTTTAGTAGATCATACGGAAATTGTAGCTGACGTAGATGTTCAATTCAAGCTAGAAGGTGTGGGTGGACCAAGTGCTGGCTTGATGTTTACTCTGGCGATTTATGATCAGTTGATTGATGATGATTTGCGTCAAGGACGTGTCATTGCCGGAACGGGAACAATTGAGCAAGATGGTTCCGTTGGTGATATTGGTGGCGCAGCCTTCAAGGTGGCGGCAGCCGATGCGATTGGTGCAGATGTTTTCTTCGTTCCCAACAATCCAGTTGACAAGAATGTCTTAAAAACCTATCCTGATACGAAAACCAATTATGAAGAAGCCTTAGAAGCAGCCCAACAATTAGGAACCAAGATGAAGATTGTTCCTGTTAAAACGGTTCAGGAAGCTATTGATTACTTAAAAGATAATAAATAAGGTTGAGAAAACTCTCAACCTTATTTTAATTAGACTTCTCTAACGGCATAATACTGTCCGCTAGGAGCTTGGAAATTAAAGTTTTTGAAAGGTTGCTCCTGAATCGGGCTGACTTGGGCAGAAACTTCCTTGACCCGAGCATGTAACCCAACCAAATCACTACTTTCAAATAAAATACTTGGCTGATTATCAGCTACCTCTGGTGACATTTTTTCAATAAAAGATAAGTCAAAAACGGTAAAGGTGACAGGAGAGTTAGGCTCGACCTTCATATCAAAGGTTGGGTAGCCCATGATGTCCTCCTTTTCTATAATCACAAAACCAAGTGCCTGCCAAAATGTTTTTTCAGCTAGAACGTCCTTACTGTAAAGCATCAAACTAAATGTACTGTTCATCATCAATCACTCCTTTTTCTTGATGGTTTATTTTAACATAATGTCATTTTTTTAGATGATAACGGTTGTATTTTTTGAATTAAAATGAATATTTCATAAAAAATCTAAAATAGTTGACAAAATAGGGGGGGGGGGGTATATTATGTAAGTAAGTGTCTATTATACACAAATTTTATAAAAAGGAGTAGGATAATTGTTTAAAGATAATAAGCATAAGGACACAGCTCAACGTTTCACGATTAAGAAGTTTAAGTTTGGTGCTGCGTCAGTTTTAATCGGTACAGTCTTTGCAGTTTTTGCAGGTGCTGCTCAAGCCGAAACAGAAACATCAGTAACTGAAAGTACAACGTCAACGACGCTTGTGTCAGAAACTGAGGTTTCATCTACGGAAGTATCAGCAGTAGAAACACCTGTTGTTGCAGAAGAAGTGGTTTCTGAGCCCGTAGCAAGTTCAGAAGAAACAGTAGCTTCATCAGAAGTTGCAACATCAAGTGAGGAAGTTTCTGAAGAAAGCAAGTCAGAAACATCAGCGTCTTCAAGTGAAGAAACTGCTAAAGAAACGAAAGCAGAAGCAACGACAACTGCAACTTCAGCTTCAACAAGTGCATCAGTTGTGACACCTTCTCGTGTTGTAGCGACCACTTACAAAGTGACTTATACAGATGTTGACACTGGTGTAGTGATTTCCAATGGTCGTAGCAAGTCAACAGTTACTACAACAAGTTTGCCAGTTGAAGAGACCGACAAGGTAACGTTTGAAGTCACTGAGAAAGCGAACATGTCACTGCCAGAATTGACTGGCTACAAGTTGGCAGCAGGTCAAGCCGAGGTTCAAGCAGCCATCATTACTTATGGTGATTCTAAGAGTCGTATCCTCAACTTTAATGTGGTTAAAGAAGATGTAGCAGCTGCAGGTGGTAACAATGATAATGAGCTAGAATTAGCTGGTTTCCGTGCAACTGATTCAACAACGACGACTTCTAGTGATGAGGTTGAAGAGCAAGATACAGGCTTGTATGCAGCAGAAGACAAATTCACCAACAAAGATGGTGTTGTATATGCTATTGATTGGACTACTGGTAGTATCATAGAGATGGATGTCAAAGAAGGTGTTGAAAGTATCATCGCTTCAGGTCTTGATCAGAAGTCTGATATTGGAACCCTCCAAAGTTACATCGACAAATACAAAGCTCTATATGCAGAAGATTATGACAACTATAGCCCTAGAGGTTGGAAATTTAATAGTTTAGGGCTTACTGATAATGGTAAAGAAGCCTATGTTATTTTACATGCTCAAGGAATCAATAGACAAGCAGTGGATTATCCAGTAGCTATAGCTATCTTAAAATTTGATGTAGATAAGGGAGAGTGGACAGCTGTTTCTGACTACAAGTCATGGGATGGAGCAAACCTTATTGATACAAGTAATAACAGTATAACCATGGGAACGGTGGATCCAACGACCGGTCTTTACTATTTTGGTACATCAGAGTTCGGTTATAACCCGTCGTTCTCAGAAGTTATTCCTGCAACTAAAGAAGAGTCAGAAACAGACGAAGCAAAAGCAAAAGCAGATATTATTTTGCGTTTATGGACATATAATCCTGAAACAGGTCAAGTGATTAATGCAGGTTATATCAAAACAGGTATTAATCAATATAATGGTCCAGGAGTGTCCACTAATGGTGACTTTGCTTTTACGCAAGATGGTGATTTAACGATTGTTTTCCGCCCTGCATCTGGTAATTTAGCAACTAACAAATTATCAATTGCATATACAGTTGATGCAGAAACCATCACAGCGGCTGGAACTTCTGGTAGCAAATATAACAAAATCGAAGGTAAACTATCAACACCGTTCTATGTTGCTGATGTGACTAATGGTGTTGGTGTAGATTCAGAGGGTGTTATTTACTATTCTACAGGTTACAGTACGGTTGGTAAAATTGTTCCTCAGGGAGATGGTAATTATACTGCTGAGTCTGCAATTTTCAAAACAAGTTTCACAGAAGATACTTCTGACTTGGCTGCTGTAACTTATCGTGCACCAGGTACAGTTGAAATTACTTATGTTGATATTGACACGGGTGAAACCATCAAGGAAAAAATACAAGATCCAAAAAATGGTAAACGTGGTGACACTTATGATACAACAACAGCAGATAAAAAATTAACAACAATTACAACAACAGATGGTAAAACGTATGAATTAGTACCAGAAGAAACAACTGTTGTAAACCCTGATGGCTCAGAAGGAACTGAAACAGGTCGTTTGAAATCAGGAAAAACTGTAGTATCTTACAAATATCGTGAAGTTAAGGGTGACGTTGTTGTCAATTATGTAGATAAAGAAGGCAACGTTCTTCAAGCACCAGTAGAAGACACGACAGACGCTTCAACTGGCACTGGCTACGACACAACCGACAACAAACCAGAAACAATTGTTACAGAATCAGGTAAAACGTATCGTTTGGTCTCTGATTTAACAGAAGGTAACGAAACAGGGACAGTAACTAAAGGTACAACTGAAGTAACCTATGTTTATGAAGAAGTAAAAGGAACAGTCGTTGTTAATTACACAGATACTGAGAGTAATGTCATTAAGTCTCAAGTAACCGATACGCCAGAAAGTTCGACTGGAACTTACTATGAGACAACCGACAACAAACCAGAAACAATTGTTACAGAAGATGGTAAGACTTACCGTCTAGTATCAACAAAAGGTACAGAAAAAGGTAATGTAACCGAAGGTACAACTGAAGTAACTTACGTTTATGAAGAAGTAAAAGGTACAGTAGTTGTTAATTACACAGATACTGAAGGGAATGTCATTAAGTCTCAAGTAACTGACACATCAGAAAGTTCAACTGGCACTGATTACGACACAGCAGACAACAAAGAAACAACCATTACTAAAGATGGTAAAACCTATCGTCTTGTTCCAAGTAAAACTAAGGGTAATGAAACTGGCAAAGTAACTGAAGGCACAACTGAAGTAACCTATGTTTATGAAGAAGTAAAAGGTACAGTAGTCGTTAACTATGTTGATGAAAATGGTAATGTTCTTCAAACGCCAGTAACAGACACAACAAACGTTTCTACAGGTACTGAATACGACACGACAGACTACAAACCAACAACCATTACTAAAGATGGTAAGACATATGAGTTGGTTAAAGTTGCAGACGAGAGTGCTTCTGAAACAGGAACAGTAACTGAAGGTACAACTGAAGTAACTTACGTTTATAAAGAAGTAACTCCAGCGAAGACAGGTACAGTAGTTGTTAACTATGTTGATGAAAATGGTAATATTCTTCAAACGCCAGTAACAGATACAACAAACGCTTCTACAGGTACTGAATACGATACGACAGACTACAAACCAACAACCATTATTAAAGATGGTAAAACATATGAGTTGGTTAAAGTTGCAGACGATAGTGCTTCTGAAACAGGAACAGTAACTGAAGGTACAACTAAAGTAACTTACGTTTATAAAGAAGTAACTCCAGCGAAGACAGGTACAGTAGTCGTTA
>NZ_VOHN01000005.1:0-84792 GCF_007859185.1 Streptococcus sp. sy018
AATACAGGTACTGAAAGCAATGCATCAGCAACTGCAGCAGGTATTGGTATGATTCTTGCAGCTCTTGGCTTTGCAGGTAAACGTCGTCGTAAAGAAGACTAAGCTTAAGGCTTCTAATCTAAGTTAATTACTTATCTAGTTTAGCTTGGTTAGACAAACACCCCTTTCTATTTTAGGAAGGGGTGTTTTAATTATTGCTACATCTAATTTATACTATAATGGCCAGATTAAGATTGTTTTTTTATTTTTTGATATAATAAAAGACAAATGGAGGTGCCTAGATGATGAATATCTATAAAAACTATTGGAAAAAATCCCTCGTATTTTCAGGAAAGAGTTCATGGAAAGAGTTACTAATATGTCTCGTAATTACGTTGCTTCTTTTGGCAGTGACTTACCTTATTCCAATTTTATTGCCACCATCTTTGGAAAATCTAGGATCAGATTTATGGGATATATTGACAGCTTTTCTTTTATTTCCAATGATTGCCATGACCGTTCGTGTTTTAAATAAGTAATGAGAAAAAAGCAAGTTCATAATAACTTGCTTTTCTATATTGGGAGATAAATCTAATATTGAGGAAGATGACTTATTTGAAAACATAATAATAAAGGCACTTAATTTTTGTTTTAGATTGAATGATTTGAAGATAAATTATATAATATTTTCATGGAAAATATAATGAAAATTGCAGAGCAACTGGCTATTAAAGAAGGTCAGATTAGTCAGGTTTTGAGTTTGGCAAGTGAGGGAAATACCATTCCTTTTATTGCTCGTTATCGAAAAGAAGCCACTGGTAATTTGGATGAAGTTCAGATTAAGGCGATTCTTGATTTGGATAAGACCTTGACCAACTTAGCTGAACGTAAAGCGACGGTTTTAGCCAAGATTGCAGAGCAGGGAAAATTAACTCCTGCCTTGCAACAGGCCATTGAAGAGGCTGAAAAACTGGCAGATGTGGAAGAGCTTTATTTACCTTATAAAGAAAAACGTCGAACTAAGGCAACCATTGCTCGAGAACAAGGTTTGGCAGACTTGACACGTTTGATTTTATTAAATGATCCACAACTCATGACAAAAGCTGAAGACTTTGTTTCCGAGCAAGTTCCTACGGTAGATGCAGCTCTTGAAGGTGCGGTGCATATCTTGATTGAAGCTTTGTCCGAAGACAGCCGTTTACGTTCTTGGACTTATAATGAAATTTTCACTTACAGTTTTCTAAAAACAAGTCTGAAAGATGAAAGTTTGGATGATAAGCAGATTTTTCATATTTATTATGATTTTAGTGAAAAATTAGCAGAGCTCAAGGGCTATCGTGTTTTGGCCATCAATCGTGGTGAGAAATTAGGTGTTTTAACGGTTAAATTTGAGCACCATTTAGAGAAAATTTATCGTTTTTACCAATCTCGTTTTAAGGTTTTAAATCGTTATATTGAAGAAGCTGTAGTTAAGGCTGCCAAAAGTAAGATTATTCCAGCTATGGAAAGACGAATTCGTTCGGAGTTGACAGAGAAAGCTGAAGATGGTGCCATTAGCTTGTTTTCGACCAATTTACGTCAGTTATTATTGGTGTCACCACTCAAGGATAAGATTGTTCTTGGCTTTGATCCAGCCTTTAGAACAGGTGCTAAATTAGCTGTTGTTGATCAAACAGGAAAGCTTTTAGCAACAGAGGTTATCTATCCTGTTCAACCAGCTGCAGCTAGTAAAATTGAACAAGCCAAAGAGCGTCTTTCTCAGTTAATTGAGACTTATCAAGTAGATATTATTGCTATTGGTAATGGGACAGCCAGCCGAGAAAGTGAGGCTTTTGTAGCCCAAGTACTCCAAAATCATCCAACAACGTCTTATGTGATTGTCAATGAAAGTGGAGCATCCGTTTATTCTGCCAGTGAGTTAGCTAGAGCAGAGTTTCCAGACTTGACAGTCGAAAAACGATCAGCCATTTCTATTGCCCGTCGCTTGCAAGATCCATTAGCCGAGTTGGTTAAGATTGATCCTAAATCAATTGGTGTGGGGCAATATCAACATGATGTGGGACAGAAGAAATTATCTGAGCAATTAGACTTTGTCGTTGAAACGGTGGTCAATCAGGTTGGTGTCAATGTTAATACCGCCAGTTCAGCCCTACTTGCTCATGTAGCAGGTTTGAATAAAACCATTTCTGACAATATTGTGAAATACCGTGAAGAACATGGTCGTTTACGTAACCGTCATGATATTAAAAAAGTCCCTCGCTTGGGTGCCAAGGCTTTTGAACAGGCGGCAGGCTTTTTGCGTATCCCTAATGGTGATAATTTTTTGGATAACACAGGTGTTCATCCAGAATCTTATACTACGGTAACAAAACTGCTTGATTATTTGGGAATTGAACAATTGGATGAGTTGGCAAAAACTAAATTAGCTCAATTAGACATTGATGTTACAGCAGAAAAATTGAATGTGGGTGTTTTAACCTTACAAGATATTATTGCTGATCTGTTAAAACCAGGACGCGATTTGCGAGATGATTTTGCCAGTCCTGTCTTACGTCAAGATATTTTGGAATTGAAAGATTTAAAAATTGGGCAAAGACTAGAAGGAACTGTTCGTAATATCGTGGATTTTGGTGCCTTCGTTGATATTGGTTTACACGATGATGGTTTAATCCATATTTCTGATATGAGTCAGTCCTTTATTAAACATCCAAGCCAAGTGGTTTCGGTAGGTGACATCGTGACGGTTTGGATTAAGAGCATTGATGATAAGCGTGAAAAACTCAATTTAAGTTTGGTAGCTTTAGATGAACCTAACTGATTATGTGAAGCGAGTATCTGAGGAGGATTTTGGTTTGCCTTTTAAGCACGAAGCCAAGTGGAATTCTCGTCTAAGAACAACCGGTGGTCGTTTTTTCTTAACAGATGGTCACTTAGATTTTAACCCTAAAATTTATGAAGCCTATGAGTTAAGTATTTTTCGTCAGATTGTTCGCCACGAGCTTTGTCATTACCATCTCTATTTTCAAGGTAAGGGTTACCGTCATCAAGATGATGATTTTAAACAATTGTTACGATCTGTCGATGGTTTACGTTATACGCCAAGACTGACACCAAAATTATTGTTTTCCTATTGTTGTGATGTTTGTGGGCAGACGTATCATCGTAGGCGACGCTTCAACTTAGAGCGTTACCGTTGTGGCTCTTGTCGTGGTCGATTATTTTTAAAAAATCAGTCTTATGACGGATGATTTTATCATCAAAATAGCCTATAATAAACTTATTAAAAGATGAAAATCCATAACAGGAGGATTTAAGATGACATCTGAATTTTATCGCCTAAGGCAAGGTAAGTTGGTTGCAGGGGTAGTTGCAGGTCTAGCTGATAAATTTGGCTGGGATTTAACCTGGGCACGTCTCTTAATTGGTTTATTTATCTACTTTACTGGTTTTGGTTGGCTGATTTATATTCTTTTAGCTTTAACCCTTCCTTATAAGCAAGAAAAAGAAGAAATGTATTGGCAAGGATCGCGTCAGCGTAAAGAGGCTAAACCAGTTGAAGATGATTAAATGCTTATTAACTTAAAATGAAAGTGTAGGTAGCTGTATGTGGCTGACTAGGCTTTCATTTTTTCTTTTGTCTAAAATATGATAAAATAAGGGTAAGATAAAGGAGATGCTATGACAGTTACGGTACAGATGTTAGTTAACAAGCTCAAACTTGAAGTGATTTCAGGAACAGAAGCAGAGCTCAGCAAGTCTATTATCACCTCGGATATTTCAAGACCAGGCCTTGAGATGACGGGTTATTTTGATTATTACTCGCCAGAACGTATTCAGCTCATCGGCATGAAGGAATGGTCTTATATGAATGCTATGACTTCTGGCAATCGCTATGCGGTTTTGCAAAACATGTTTCAAGAGCAAACACCAGCCATGGTTGTTTCTCGTAAATTAGAGATTCCTAAAGAAATGCTACAAGCAGCCAAGGAAGAAGGGGTAGCTCTTTTGCGTAGTCACTTGCCAACAAGTACGATTTCAGGTGAAATGTCTTGGTATTTGAATTCTTGCTTGGCTGAACGAACCAGTGTTCACGGTGTTCTCATGGATATCTATGGCATGGGTGTCTTGATTCAAGGTGATAGCGGGATTGGTAAGAGTGAGACAGGTCTGGAATTGGTTAAGCGTGGTCATCGTCTAGTAGCTGATGACCGAGTTGACATTTACGCCAAGGATGAAGATACGCTTTGGGGTGAACCAGCAGAGATTTTGCGTCACTTGCTAGAGATTAGAGGGGTCGGGATTATTGATGTCATGAGTCTCTATGGTGCTAGTGCTGTTCGAAATTCTTCCCAAGTGCAACTGGCTGTTTATCTTGAAACCTTTGAACCGAATAAGGTTTTTGATCGCTTGGGTAATAAAAAAGAAGAAATTGAACTGTCAGGGGTAAAAATCCCATTTATTCGTATTCCAGTTAAGACAGGTCGTAATATTTCCATTGTTATCGAGGCAGCAGCTATGAATTATAGAGCCAAACAGATGGGGTATGATGCCACAGAAACCTTTGAAAATCGCCTAACTCAATTGATTAGCCAAAATGGAGCGAGTCATGATTAGTCCGATTATTTTTGAGTGGGGTCCGTTTATAGTACGTTGGTATGCTGTTTGTATTGTTGTTGGCTTAGTTTTGGCCGTTCATTTAGCGATGAAAGAAGCTCCCTATAAGCAGATTAAGCCAGATGATGTTTTAGATTTTATTCTGTTTGCTTTTCCTGTATCTATTATAGGGGCTAGACTTTATTATGTTGCTTTTCAGTGGGATTATTACCGCCAACATTTAAGTGAAATTCCTGCCATTTGGAATGGTGGCATTGCCATCTACGGTGGACTTTTGACGGGACTTTTATGTGTCTATGTTTTTACTCGTCAGCGTTTTATCAATTTTTTTGATTTTTTAGATATTGCAGCTCCTGGAGTACTTTTAGCACAGAGTCTTGGTCGTTGGGGAAATTTTTTTAACCAAGAAGCTTATGGTAAGGCCGTTGAGAAGCTAACAGGCCTACCAGACTTTATTCGTCAACAGATGTATATTGATGGAAGTTATCGATTACCAACTTTCTTGTACGAGTCTCTATGGAATCTTTTGGGTTTCATCTTGATTATGATTGGGCGTCGTCAAAAAGGATTTTTGAAAAGGGGAGAACCAACCTTTTTCTATCTGATGTGGTATGGTTTGGGGCGTTTTGTCATTGAAGGCATGCGGACAGATAGTTTGATGTGGCTAGGTTTTCGTGTTTCTCAGCTTTTATCACTAGTGTTGGTCTTACTTGGTTTGACCTTATTGATTTATCGTCGCTTAAGATTGGAAATTGAAGATTATTAAAAGGAGTAACAAATGAATTTAGGTGGAATTGCATTATTGATTATTGCCTTGGCAGTAGTAGCTTTGGTAGTTTATTTGATTATCTTATTGAAAAAAGTGTCCCAAACTGTCGAAGAAGTGACTAAAACTATCAATGTTTTAACGTCTGATTTGGACGTGACGTTGAATTTAACTAATGGTTTAATGGCCAAGGCTAATGTCTTGGTTGAAGATGTCAATGGTAAAGTAGCTACCATTGATCCCTTGTTTGAAGCTGTGGCTGATTTATCTGTCAGCGTGTCAGATTTAAACATGCAGGCACGTCAATTCAGTCAAAAAGCTAATAGTTCAACGTCTAATTTAGTCAAAGCTGGTATGGCGAGTGGGGCAACGCGTATGGCAAGTAAATTATTGCGTAAAAAAGATAAAAAAGCCTAATTGATCTAGAATAAGGAGTTAAGACAATGAGTAAATTTTTCAAATCTGTCTTATTTGGTAGTCTAACTGGGATAACGACAGCTTATCTTTTAACGAGTAAGGAAGGCAAGGTCTTACAAAGTAAAGCCAAGGATTTCATTGTAGCTTATCAAGAAAATCCAGAAGCCTATCATGAATTGGTTAAAGAAAAAATTGATTATTATCGTCAACAGATGATCAAAAAAGTTCAATCTTATCAAGAGGATTTGCAAACAACCTTAGATAAAGACGCTGAATTGACGGAGCAAGCAGAAAAGCTACCAGAAGTAAGTGCCTATATTGATGATATTGTCCTTGACTATGATGATGTGATTAACAAAAAAAAGTAGCGAAAGATTTCGCTACTTTTAATGTTTCATTGAAAAAATAAAATAAGATAGGGTAGAAGTTAGGGCGGTACTAATTAAGATAGCTAGTAGAAAGGCCCAACCAACTCCAATTTCAAGTGAGAGTAGAACAAAGCAAGATAACACAGATAAAATAGAAAAGATTGTAACGCGTGCAAAAAAGACCAGCTCACGAAATTTAGCGCTGTTGCTATTTAATTCTTGAAATTCTCTGTATTTTGGCGAGTAAGAAATTTGTAAGTCTTCTTCAAATTCTTCAATTCTCTGCCGTTTCAAGTTTGCTGGCATTCTAATCTCCTTTGTTAATCTTTTTCATTATACCATAGTATCGAAAATTTGTCATATTAAATCAAAAAAAATTTGCTTATCATGAATTTTTGTTATAATAGGTTACGAATAAATGCTAAAAGGAGGTTTACATGGCAGAGTTCAAATTTGAAATTGTTGAAGAATTATTGGTTTTGTCAACCAATGATAAGGGCTGGAGCAAGGAGCTGAATCGCGTCAGCTTTAATGGTGCTGAGCCAAAGTATGATATTCGTTCTTGGAATGCAGATCATACTAAGATGGGAAAAGGGATTACTCTGACAAATGAGGAATTTAATACATTATTAGAAGCCTTTCGTTCAAAAAAATAGTCTAGGATTTTCTAGACTATTTTTTTCGTTTTCTTAACCAATCAGCTAAGCTAATCATGAGAAAGGTAATGCCTAAATAGATAAACATCATTTTATTTTTTGATTGTGATAGCAAGCCATAAGTGATGAAAATAAGGGCAGATAAATTGGTTATTGTTCGATTAGTTTTCATAGGCAATGATTATTTCATGGTTGGGAATAAGAGAACATCACGAATTGACGTGGTATCAGTGAGTAGCATACATAGACGGTCGATACCGATTCCTAAACCACCTGTTGGTGGCATACCGTATTCAAGGGCTTCGACATAATCATAGTCAATACCAGTTGCCTCATCATCCCCCAATTCTTTGGCTTTAGCTTGTGCTTTAAAGCGTTCTAATTGATCAAGTGGGTCATTAAGTTCTGTGAAGGCATTTCCATATTCTTTAGTCATGATAAAGAGTTCAAAACGATCGGTAAAGCGTTTATCTTGGTCATTCATCTTAGCCAGTGGTGAAATTTCAACGGGATGTCCATAGACAAAGGTTGGTTGAATTAAGGTTTTTTCTACAAATTCTTCAAAGAAGGCATTGATGATGTGGCCGACGGTAAAGTGTTTCTCAACAGCCACCTTGTGTTCTTTGGCAAGAGCAATGGCGTCTTCTAAACTCATTTCTTGCCAGAAATCAACGCCAGTTTGTTCCTTAATGGCATCTACCATATGAACACGTTTGAAGGCTTGATGAATATTGAGTTCAGTATCTTGATACTTGATTGGGCCATCTCCCTTGACCTTTTGAGCAACGTGTTGGATAATTCCCTCAGTCAAGTCCATCACGTCTGTGTAGTCATGATAGGCTGTGTAAAGTTCTAGCATGGTAAATTCTGGATTATGGGTTTGGTCAACCCCTTCGTTACGAAAGACACGACCGATTTCATAAACTTTTTCCATACCACCGACAATCAAGCGCTTGAGATGAAGTTCAAGGGCAATGCGCAGCACCATATCCATGCTCAGTGCATTGTGATGGGTATTGAATGGCCTTGCAGCAGCTCCACCAGCTTCATTGTGAAGAACAGGAGTTTCAACTTCTAGATAACCAAGACCATCAAGGTAACGACGGATTTCTGAAATCACACGACTACGTGTGGTAAAACGATCAAAACTCTCACGATTAGAGATTAAATCCAAATAACGTTTACGATAGATGGTTTCGATGTCAGTCAAGCCGTGGAATTTCTCAGGTAGGGGACGAAGCGCCTTAGACAAATGTGTTAGTTTGGTTGCCTTGATAGAGAGTTCCCCCATGTCAGTACGCATGATTTGTCCTTCAACACCAAGGAAATCACCAAGGTCAGCTTTTTTGAAAATATCATAATTTTCTTCTCCAACCATGTCTTTACGAACATAGATTTGTAATTGCCCCTCACGGTCTTGGATATGGGCAAAGCCAGCTTTTCCCTTGCCTCGCTTGGTCATCAGGCGTCCAGCGATGATTGCCGTTTGATTAAGTTCTAGTAGGTCTTCCTTACTTTTATCAGCATATTGTGCTTTTAAGCTAGCTGAATCAGCAGTACGTTCAAATCGTTTACCAAAAGGGTCGATACCTTGTTGACTTAGTTCATTCATTTTGTCACGACGGACTAATTGTTGGTCGTTTAGTTCTTCAATGTGTTCTGTGGACATGTCTTCCTCCAAAAGTTTCTTTCCTTTCTATTCTATCATAAATTGAGCAAAATTTCACAGTAGGATAGCTAAGTTTATATGTTGTAGAGGCTAGTATTATTTTAACTCTAGTAAAAAATCTCCTCTTTTAGAGGAGATTAGTTGGTTAAGGCCAATTCTTCCTTTACTTGAAAATGTGAGGTGTCATTCCAACTTAGGAGTTGGAAATTGACCATGTCTTGACTTTCAAGGATTGTTAGGCTAGCATTGTCCAATCTACCATGGCGTCGAAGTTGAGCTGTGCTATAACCAAGTAGATGGCCGATACCAGCAGCTAATGAGGCGCCATGACCAACGATTAGAACGGTGTCGTATTTTTCAGGGTCAAGTTGGGTGACAAAATTAGCGATACGCTGAGTGACTTGATAGACACTTTCAGCATCGAAAATGTCGTTGTTGAAACACGAAAGATTGTGGGTGAAGGCATAAATTTGTCGAGGATAAATCGCCTGCATTAGACTAATTTTTTTACCTTCTAGGTTTCCCAATCCCCATTCGCGTAATTGGGGACTAATTTCAATCGATTTTGGTTGATGGTTTTCTTGGTTAATAAGTTGGGCAGTTTCAAGGGCTCGAGTCAAATCACTAGAAAAAATAGCATCAAAATCAATAGCTCTTAGGTGTTGACCAAGAGCGATAATATCTTCTTTACCATCTTCTAGTAGGCTAGGATTGAGGCTAGTGCCTTGAAAGATACCTTGACGGTTCCAAATGGTTTGACCGTGACGAACAAAGTATATCTTCATGTGGGAAATCTCCTATTTCTTGATATTAGTTAATGTCGTGTATTAAGTCTGCAAATGCTGCTTGAACAAAGTCAGCCAAATCTTGACTATCGATTTGGATAGAACGACCAAGTTCACCAGCAGATACAATGATTTGCCCTAAATTTAGAGCCGTTTGATCAATAAAGATTGGGAAAGGGTGTCGTTGACGAATGCCAATGGGATTGTTAGCACCGTGAATGTAACCCGTTGTCTTTTCCAAGTCCTTCTGTGGAATCATCTGAACCTTTTTATTTTGGGATAATTTAGCTAATTTCTTTTCGGATACCTGAGTCGTTAGCGGCACAAGAGCAATCAAGGTTCCTGTCTTGTCACCTGTTAGAGCTAAGGTTTTGAAAATCCGTTCTTTTTGAATTTCTTTTGGTACTTGCTCGGTTAGGGTATTAAGTGCTAGACTTTGGTAGCTGATTTTTTGCTTGTCTAAAATTTGCTCAACGAGGGTTTTCTTTAATTTTTGTTTTTTACTCATTTGTATTTTGCTTCTAATTTACTCATCCAAGCTCCAAGTCCTACTCCTGCTAGAAATAGAAGCAGTGAGAGCAAGATTGTGAACCAGTTGATACCAGCGTAAGAAATAGCTTCTTTGCTATTTGGCACTGGAATGATAATCAAAAGGGTGCTAGAGAGAACAAGACCGATGATGAAATGATACACTTTGGAATGATAGTTGGCTAAGGCATAATCCATGGCTTTGGAAAATAGTAATACAGCTAAACCACCACCGATAGCAATGGGAAGAAAGACGCCTGTCAAATCCAAACGTTTGAAGCCATTAAGCATTGGGCTATATAAACCAAGAATGAGTAGTAAGTTAGACGGGCTAAGGCCAGGTACTAAAATACCAAGGGCAATCAAGCTACCAGCCAATATAAAGCTCAAGAAGTTGGCAGGAAGAGTACCGATGAGATTATTTAGATTATAGAGTAAGAAACCAGATAGGACAAAGGTGACCAGTAGAATTAGCCAATCCGTTTGCTGGCGTGGGCTTTTTGAGCTGGCTTCTTGCCAAAGACTAGGTAGAGTACCAATAATTGCTCCAGTAAAGGCCCAAAGAACAGGAACTTGATAATGACTTAGAAGATACTCTAACGGTGCTGAAAAGAGTGCGATTCCAAGAATCCCCCCAATTCCAACAGGTAGGAAAAAGAGGAGATTGTTGACAAAATCTTTAGAGATATGAGCAAGAAAAGAAATAATTTTTTCATAAAGCCCTAAAATTGAAGCCAACACCCCACCTGAAACACCAGGTAAAATAAAGCCAAGAGCGATAATAATTCCCTTAATGAGTCTTGTCAACCAAGATAGCATAGTAACCTCCAAAATAAAAAATGGCATTTATTTCATTATACCATTTTTTAGCTTATTTGGTTGAGTTAAACAGAGAATAGTTTAGGGTTTTTCTTGGATAAAAGTAATAGCACGACACTGACTAGGATAGCAGACGGCAACATGTAGCTGGCATTGTAACTTAGAGAATAGAGCCAAACAGGTGTGCCTTTTGGCGCATAAGCACTATAAAACACAATACCGGCTAGGGTATGGGCAAATAATCTCGCTAGGCTAGCCAAACTCACTCCAAGTAGGAGCCTACCAGTGCTTAGTTTACCTGTATGTTTAAGGTTGACAATACCAGCTAGTCCAATCATGGCATAAGCGATTGGATAGTCGAGCAAAAATTGCAAAGGACTGAGAAAATAGCCTCCTAAAAAGAGTTGTAGCCCTCCAGCCAAGCCTCCTAAGAATAAGCCTGCAGCTAGGCCATGGCGTAGGGCAAAAATGATAAGAGGAAGCATTCCAAGTGAGATATTACCTCCTTGTGGTAGTTGAAATAAGATGAGCTTATCTAAAATTAGAGCAAGGGCAAGTAGTAAGGCACGTTCGGTCACTTTGGTAGATGCTAATGATGACATAAAAAACTCCTTTCTGTGACAGTCAGGAGTTTTAACTTTTAGTCACAATCCCTACGCTAGTGTTAACTAGATCAGGTGTTGAGGATTTCGTCTATGCTAGACGATCTCAGCAAAATGCACTCCTATGTGTCAATCATGATTTAATTTATTAGTTAAAAGTCTATCATGAAAGCCCTTTTTTAGCAAGGGTTTGCCAAAAATAAAAACAACTAAGCAAGAAAATACTAGCTTAGTTGTTGAGTTTGCCAAAGAGTTTTTCATAAATCGCTCTTTGGTTTTTG
Source organism: Streptococcus sp. sy018 (assembly GCF_007859185.1). NCBI lineage: Bacteria > Bacillati > Bacillota > Bacilli > Lactobacillales > Streptococcaceae > Streptococcus > Streptococcus sp. sy018. Next base: position 11,485 of record NZ_VOHN01000005.1, read on the forward strand.
CTACTAGGAATCTGATTGAGATCAAGTGCCTTATCAAATCCATTAAGATAACCTTGAGAGGTGTATTGATGTAGATCGTAGCCAAGGTTGGTTTCAGGTAGTGCTTCAAAATAACCGGAGTCTGTTCCATAGGCTGGGAACCAGACAGCATCAAACTTATCAATTGAGATAGATTGTTCTTGCATGAAGTAAGTCCCAATATAGATGCCAACATTTTTAGCACCAAGGCGTTTTAGCTCTTTACGAAAAGCTTCAACACCAGCGTCCATATCTTTCATGGTCACTTCTTCCACATCAATCCAGTAGAAAGTAGGGTTATAAGGCGAGGCATTTTTATAGAAGATTTGAGCTTCTTCCTTCATTTCCTTAACGCTTCGTCCTAAGGCGTAACTATAGACGGCAACAGGAACATTACGCTTTTGGAATTCTTGGATATGTTTCTTAAAGGATTTGTCAACCCCAGTAGTGTAGGCGGCATTATTACTGGTAGTAATTTGTGACCCACCAAAAACACGGACAATGGCCCCTGAAATATTTTTCGAAAGCACATCATAATTTATTTCTTCAGGTAGTTGCCAACCAGAAACGTCAATAATTGGATTTAGAACAAGATCATCCTCAGACGAATCAGTTTCTTCTTCATCGCTTGAACGACTAGTCGCTGTTGGAATGGTTTGTTTGGCTAATTTTAAGGTTTCTTTCTGTACTAGAGTAGAATGGATTTTGCCAATTAACAGGATTAGGGTGATCAAGCCGAAGAAAAGAAAGACAACAATTGGTTTAATTTTTCTTCTCATCATTATTTATTATAGCTTAATTCATTAAAAAAATCAAAGCACTTATCTCGAAAGCCTGATTTAAACTTACTCCAGGCATTTCATTTAAGATGAATCAGAGCTTACAAAGTTAACTTGATTTGATAAAATAGAAAAAGAGGTATTGACATGTCTTTGAAACAATTAAGTCGAGTGGCTGTTTTATCAGCTCTTTGTGTAGTCTTACGTTACTTGTTTGCCCCATTACCAAATGTTCAACCATTAACGGCAATTTTTCTAGTTTTGGCTAGTGTGAATGGTCTAGCAGAAAGCTTGGGTGTCATGGTCATTTCGCTTTTGGTCAGTAGTTTTTTTTTCCTATTTGGTCCATGGGTCTTTTGGCAAATAGTCTCATTTACTCTGGTCATTTTGTTTTGGCAGTTTTTGATTTTTCCATGGGCCAAGCAGGCGATGGTACTACAAGCTCTTGGGGCAGCGAGTTTGGCTTTTTTTTATGGGATGATGATTGATGGCTTGATGGCACTTTTTTATGGAAGTAACCCTTGGTTGCATATGATAGCAGGGACAAGTTTTAATCTAGTCCATGCTTTATCAACTCTAGTGTGTTATCCGCTTGTTATTCAGATGTTTAGGAGATTTGAAGATGAAAAAATTATTTAGTTTTGTATTGGTGTTATTTAGCTTTTTATTGGTGGCATGCAGGCAGCTAACAGAGCAATCAGTTGAAGAGCCCAATCCACAGTCCAGTCTTGTTTCAGAACAAGTGAGGGTTCAGTTAATTGTGAAATTTGACCAATCAAGTCAGGAAAAAACTCTGACACTTGAAAAAGAAGAAACGATCATGATGATCTTGAAAGCTAATTATGATGTCAAGGAAGTTAATGGTTTTATTACTGCTATTGATGGGGTTGAACAAGATGAGGCGGCCAAAAGATACTGGTTATTCAAGGTTAATGGTCAAATGGCCCCTAAGGGTGCTGATCAGATGGTAGTAAAAGATGGCGATGTGATTGAGTTTTATCAAGAAAGCTTTTAGTGTGCCTTGTGCTAGTATTGTTAAGATGGTATTTTAATTGAAAAAATGGTAAGATAGTCAGTAGGTTTAGCCAATAAAGGAGGCAACTGTGAACATTCCCAAATTAGAAAATTTGAATAGTAAAGAAACCGTTAATGAAGAAGTGGAGCTGTTAACTCGCTTGCTACAAGAAGTTACTAAGGACTTGGTCAGTGAGCGAATTTTTCAGTTAATCCAACGTTTAACAGATTTATCAATAACAGAGAACTATGATCAGCTTGAAAAACTGATTCAGCAAATTGATAACCAAGAGATGATCATGGTGGCTCGCTATTTTTCAATCTTGCCACTTTTAATCAATATTTCTGAAGATGTGGAGTTGGCCTATGAGGTCAATTACTGTAATAATGTGGGGCAAGATTATCAAGGGAAATTATCCTTGATTATGGACGAAGTTGCTCATCATCAAGACGGTCAGGCCATCTTAGAAGCTGTCAACGTCGTACCTGTCTTAACGGCCCATCCAACACAAGTTCAACGTCGTACCATGTTGGGCTTGACCAATCAAATTTATCTTCTTTTACGTCAGCGACGTGATTTGAGAGAAGGAAGCCTTAATCAAGAAAAATGGCAGCAAGATTTACGCCGTCAGATTGAGTTGATGATGCAGTCTGATATTATCCGTGAGAAGAAACTTAAGGTTAAAAATGAGATTAGTAATGTCACAGAGTATTACAATCGTTCCTTGATTCCTGCTATTACCAAGTTGGTCAAAACCTATCAAGATTTAGCAAAGGATAAGGGCTTATTACTTGAAAAAGCTAATCCGATTAGCATGGGCATGTGGATTGGTGGTGACCGTGATGGAAATCCTTTTGTAACTGCAGACACCTTAAAATTATCTGCTTTGACACAGGCAGAAGTCATTTTGACCTATTATATGACCATGGTGGATAAGCTTTATGACGCCTTTTCCATCTCAACTAATCTGATTCCAGCCAGTTCAGCAGTAGTAGAGTTAGCTAAAAAATCTCAACACACGTCTGAATTTCGTGAAAAAGAACTCTATCGCCAAGCCTTATCTTATATCAAAAACAGTCTGCGTCATACGTTGGGATATATTAGTCAAGATCAAAAGGTTACTCCTTACTATGCCAAGGCTAGCGATTTTAAGAAAGATTTGCTGCTGATTCAATCCTCTTTATTAGAGCATAAGGGACAACATCTTTTGACGGGTGAGTTTTCAGAATTATTGCAAGCAGTAGATGTCTTTGGTTTTTATTTAGCCAGTATCGACTTAAGACAGGATTCGAGTGTTCATGAGTCTTGTGTAGCTGAACTTTTACAAACAGCAGGCATTGAAGAAAATTATAAAGCCTTATCAGAAACCGACAAATGTCAATTGTTATTAACTACCTTAACCCAAGATCCACGAAGCTTATCTTCAAGTCTTTTACCTAAGTCTGAGCAGTTGAAAACGGAATTGGCTATTTTTGACATGGCAAGACAGCTTAAAGATAGGATGGGAGAAGAGATTGTTCGTCAACACATCATTTCTCATTCAGAAAGTGTGTCAGATTTGTTAGAATTGGCTATTCTCTTAAAGGAAGTTGGCTTGGTTGATAAGCAAACTGCCAGAGTTAGAATTGTACCTCTTTTTGAAACCATTGATGATTTGAATAATGCTTATGACATTATGGAGGCTTACTTCAATTTACCGATTGTTAAAACTTGGCTAAAGGACAATCAGCATGACCAAGAAATCATGCTGGGCTATTCGGATAGTAATAAAGATGGAGGCTATCTAGCGTCTGGTTGGACTTTATATAAGGCTCAGCAGGATTTAACCAATCTTGGTGAACAGCATGGTATCAAGGTCACCTTCTTCCATGGTCGTGGAGGGACAGTTGGTCGTGGGGGAGGTCCGTCTTATGATGCGATTACCTCACAGCCGGCAGGTACGATTAAAAATCGTCTTCGTTTGACAGAACAAGGAGAGGTCATTGGTAATAAATATGGTAATCAAGATGCAGCTTATTATCACTTGGAAATGTTGTTGTCAGCGACCCTAAACCGTATGATTAAGGAAAGGCAAACCAAGCCAGAAGATTTGGTTGGCTACCGGCAAATCATGGATGAGATTGTTGCAGATAGTTATCAGACTTATCGCCATCTCATCTTTGACCACCCACATTTTTACGATTATTTTTTTGCGGCTAGCCCAATTCGTGAGGTGTCAAGTTTGAACATTGGTTCTCGTCCAGCAGCTCGTAAAACCATTACTGATATTTCTGGTTTAAGAGCGATTCCTTGGGTGTTTTCTTGGTCACAAAATCGTGTCATGCTGCCAGGTTGGTACGGTGTTGGCTCAAGTTTTAAAAAATTTATTGATCAAGACACAGAAAATCTTGGCAAACTACAAAAGATGTATCAAAACTGGCCGTTTTTCAAGAGCTTATTGTCTAATGTTGATATGGTGCTTTCCAAATCTAACATGACCATTGCTTATCAGTACGCACAGCTTTGTCAGGATGAGTCAGTGAAGGAGGTTTATCAACTCCTGCTTAAAGAGTGGGAATTGACGAAGATGATGATTTTGGCAATTGAACAAGAAGAAGACCTCTTGGCTGAAAATCCATATTTAAGAGCAAGCTTGGCTTTTCGCTTGCCTTACTTTAATGTTTTAAATTATATTCAATTGGAACTGATTAAACGTTCGCGTCAAGGGGATCTAGCAAAAGGAGAAGATCATTTAATTCATATTACCATAAACGGAATTGCGACAGGTTTACGTAATTCAGGTTAGGTTAATAGACATTAAGAAGATTAAGGCTTGCCTAATCTTCTTTGTTTTTTCTAGGTAAAGATGATATAATCGAAACTGCAGTTTAGTCGTAAACGGAGAGAACTATGAAAATTGACAAAAAACACCTCTTGAATTATTCCATTTTAATCCCCTATTTGATTTTGTCTATTATAGGATTGATTGTGGTGTATTCAACAACCAGTGCAACCTTGATTCAATATGGTCTGAATCCTTTTAAGTCAGTCATTAACCAAGGCGTGTTTTGGATCATCAGCCTGCTTGCCATTACCTTTATTTATAAGTTGAAGTTGAATTTTTTGAAAAATTCTCGTGTTTTAAGCCTTGTTATGCTGATTGAGATGGGTTTGTTGCTGATTGCGCGTTTTTTTACCAAGCAGGTCAATGGCGCTCATGGTTGGATTGTACTTGGTCCAATTAGTTTTCAGCCAGCAGAATACTTAAAAATTATCATGATTTGGTTTTTGGCTTTTACTTTTGCCAAACGTCAAAAACTAATCGAACGTTACGATTATCAAGCCCTAACCAAGCGACGCTGGTGGCCACGCCAATTGTCTGATTTAAAGGATTGGCGATTTTACTCGTTAGTTATGATTTTACTAGTAGCTTCCCAACCCGATTTGGGTAATGCAACCATCATCGTTTTGACCAGTATTGTCATGTTTTCGATTAGTGGTATTGGTTACCGATGGTTTTCTGCCTTGCTGAGTGTGATTGTCGCAACATCCACCCTTTTTCTAGGTTTGATTTCGCTGGTGGGGGTAGAAACGATTTCTAAAGTCCCAGTTTTTGGTTATGTTGCTAAACGGTTTAGTGCCTTTTTCAATCCCTTCAAAGATTTGACCAATTCAGGACATCAACTAGCTAATTCTTATTATGCCATGAGTAATGGTGGCTGGTTTGGTCTAGGGTTAGGAAATTCTATTGAGAAAAAAGGTTACCTGCCAGAAGCCCAGACAGACTTTGTGTTTTCTATTGTTATTGAAGAGTTGGGCTTGATTGGTGCCGGTTTAATTCTAGCTATTGTATTCTTTTTGATTTTGAGAATTTTATTGGTGGGGATGAAGTCTAACAATGCTTTCAATGCTATGATTTCCTTGGGAGTTGGCAGTATGCTCTTGATGCAGGTCTTTATCAATATTGGTGGGATTTCTGGTTTAATTCCTTCAACAGGGGTGACGTTTCCGTTCTTATCACAAGGGGGAAATAGTGTCCTAGTGCTTTCAGTAGCGATTGGGTTTGTTCTTAATATTGATGCCAGTGAGAAAAGAGAGAGAATTTTCCAAGAAGCAGAAGAGAACTATCATAGTAGAATGTCTGATGAGTACATGAAAGAGCAAGCTAAAATTATTAAATTAAGAGAAGAAGATAAAGAGGTCTAGGTTTTATAAAAGCCTAGACTTTTTATTTTTCATAAATAGATGTCAATCAAGGAAAAAAATGATATAATTTATAAAGATAAAAAGAAAGGATAGCGAATAATGGAAGCGCTTAAAAAGATGGCTGGTATTAAAGCAGCAGATTATGTCCATGATGGCATGATTGTTGGTCTGGGTACTGGTTCAACGGCCTATTATTTTGTGGAAGAGCTTGGTCGTCGCGTCAAAGAAGAAGGCTTACAAATTACAGGTGTGACAACGTCTAGTCGGACGAGTGAACAGGCTAAACAACTCGGTATTCCACTAAAATCGATTGATGAAGTGGATCAAGTTGATGTGACTGTTGATGGGGCTGACGAAGTTGATCGTGCTTTTAATGGCATCAAAGGTGGTGGAGCCGCTCTTTTGATGGAAAAGGTGGTTGCTACACCAACTAAGTACTATATTTGGGTAGTTGATGAAACCAAATTAGTTGATCATCTAGGAGCTTTCAAGCTGCCTGTTGAAGTTGTTCGATATGGAGCGGAGCAGGTTTTTCGTCGTTTTGAGCGAGCTGGTTATAAACCGTCATTTCGTCAAAATGGAGATCAACGTCATCTGACCGATATGGGCAACTACATCATCGATCTTGATTTAGGTTTGATTTCAGATCCAGTTGCTTTTGGAGAAGAATTAGACCATACAGTAGGTGTGGTTGAGCATGGTCTGTTCAATGGCATGGTTGATTTGGTTATTGTGGCCGGTCAATCAGGCTTAACGATTTTAGAAGCTAATAAGAAATAAATTATAGGAGAATAAACATGTCAAAATTTGATCGCATTCATCTAGTCGTCATGGATTCAGTTGGTATTGGTGCTGCTCCAGATGCAGATAAGTTTTTTAACGCTGGTACACCAGATACCGAATCAGACACTCTAGGACATATTTCAGAACAATCAGGTCTTAATCTACCACACATGGCTAAGATTGGTTTAGGGAATATTCCACGTGAGGAAGCCTTGGCCACTGTTTCCACAGAAGCAAATCCAAGTGGTTATGTTACCAAACTAGAAGAGGTGTCTTTAGGTAAGGATACCATGACAGGTCACTGGGAAATCATGGGACTAAATATCACAGAACCATTTGATACGTTCTGGGATGGTTTTCCAGAAGATATTCTAGTTAAGATTGAAGAATTTTCTGGTCGTAAGGTCATTCGTGAAGCGAATAAACCTTATTCAGGAACAGCGGTTATTGATGATTTTGGACCACGTCAGATGGAAACAGGCGAGTTGATTGTTTACACGTCAGCAGACCCAGTTTTGCAGATTGCGGCTCACGAAGATGTGATTCCATTAGATGAGTTGTATCGTATTTGTGAATACGCTCGCTCAATTACTTTGGAGCGTCCAACCCTTCTTGGTCGTATTATTGCTCGTCCTTATGTCGGAACACCAGGTCATTTCACACGAACAGCTAACCGTCATGACTATGCTGTATCACCATTTGAACCAACAGTGTTGAATAAACTGGCTGACGCAGGTGTGCCAACTTATTCTGTTGGTAAAATCAGTGACATTTTTAATGCGTCAGGCATTACCAATGACATGGGTCATACTAAATCTAATATGCATGGTGTGGATGTCTTGATTGAAACCTTGAAATTAAAAGAATTTGATCGTGGTTTCTCATTTACCAATCTAGTTGACTTTGATGCCGTTTATGGTCACCGTCGTGATGTCGAAGGCTATCGTGATTGCCTGGAAGAGTTTGATGCTCGCTTGCCAGAAATTATGGAAAATATGCGTGAAAATGATTTGCTCTTGATTACGGCTGACCATGGTAATGATCCAACTTATGCGGGAACTGATCATACGCGTGAGTATGTGCCATTATTGGCTTACAGTAAGTCATTCACAGGAAACGGTGTCTTGCCAGTTGGACATTTTGCGGATATTTCAGCAACTGTAGCTGATAATTTCGGTGTTGATAAAGCTATGATTGGTGAGAGCTTCTTGGATAAATTAGTTTAATAAAAATAAGGAGAAAGAAAATGAGCTTAATGGTTAAAATTAAAGAAACAGCAGCTTTCTTGAAAGAAAAAGGCATGACAGCCCCAGAATTTGGTTTGATTTTGGGTTCAGGCTTGGGAGAATTAGCAGAAGAAATTACGAACTCAATCGTACTTGATTATGCAGAGATTCCTAACTGGGGTCAATCAACAGTCGTTGGTCATGCAGGGAAATTAGTTTATGGCGATTTAGCTGGTCGCAAAGTTTTGGCACTACAAGGTCGCTTCCATTTCTACGAGGGCAATGCTCTTGATGTGGTGACTTTCCCAGTTCGTGTCATGAAAGCTTTAGGATGTACAGGAGTTCTTGTCACTAATGCTGCAGGTGGTATTGGCTATGGTCCAGGAACCTTGATGACAATTTCTGACCATATCAATATGACAGGTCAAAATCCACTCATTGGTGAAAACTTAGATGAGTTTGGCCCACGTTTCCCAGACATGTCTAATGCCTATACCGCTGAATACCGTCAGGTAGCTCATCGTGTGGCAGAAAACTTGGGTGTCAAATTGGATACAGGTGTTTATTTAGGGGTAACAGGTCCATGTTATGAAACACCAGCTGAGATTTTAGCTTATAAGAATATGGGAGCTCATGCTGTTGGCATGTCAACTGTTCCAGAGGTTATTGTGGCAGCACATTCTGGTTTGAAGGTCCTAGGTATTTCAGCGATTACAAATTTTGCTGCTGGTTTCCAATCAGAACTAAATCATGAAGAAGTGGTTGAAGTGACTCAACAAATTAAGGGGAATTTCAAGGATTTAATTAAGGCAATCTTAGCGGAGCTATAATTTTGAGTCTTAAACGAGATGATATTTTCTTGCTTGGCTTGACCATACTCATTGGTGTATTAACAGGCCTTATTGCCATCGGTTTACATGACCTCTTAAAGATTATTCAAAAACTAGCTTATGGCTATGTGGATGGTCAATTTTTAGTCTTGTCAAGGTCAGTTCCCATTTGGCGACGAGTGGTATCAGTTAGCTTAGGTGGTTTATTAGCAGCTTTGGCTTGGTATTTGTTGCAGAAAAAACAACCCTTGGTTTCGATTAAAGGACAACTAAAGCAAGCAACTTTAGGTAAGCGCCCCTCCTTTTTTCAACATCTTACTCACGCCTTGACTCAAATTTTATTGGTAGGTATGGGTGGCCCTGTTGGCAAGGAAGTTGCGCCTAGGGAATTAGGAGCTTTAATTAGTGGTCAGTTAACCAGTCGTTTTCAATTATCGACTGAAAAGAGAGAATTAATGATTGCGTCAGCCGCGGCAGCAGGTCTATCTGCTGTCTATCAAACTCCGATTGCTAGTTTCTTCTTTCTTTTCGAAGGGATGAAGGCTAAAAAAAACTGGTCAAGTGTCCAGTTGGGTGTGCTGATGATTTTGGTGGCGACCTATACAGCTCGTCTAGGAATTGCCCCTAAGCCGACTTATCAAGTGACTCAACTAACCAATAGCTCATCAACTTGGTTATTAGCTCTTGTTTTAGGTCTGTGTTTGCCACCTTTTGGGCTTATTTTTCGTAACTTGGTTCAGAAAATGGAACAAGAAAGAATTAAAAAGGTTAGCATTTTATGGTGGTTACCTCTTAGCATGATTTTGGTTGCATTTGCTAGTATCTTTTTTCCAGAAATTCTTGGCAATGGTCGTGATACTGTACAAGCAGCTTTTCTTGGTTTAAGTTGGCCCTATGCTTTGTCCTTGTTAATCGTTAAAGGAAGTCTAGTACTTCTAGCTTTGAAAGCAGGAGCTTACGGTGGTACTCTAACCCCAGGGTTTGCCATGGGTTCTCTGATGGGTCTGTTAATTGGTTTATTATTCTTTTCTTGGTTGCCTAATCTTTCTTTGGCTGAAGCCAGTATTATTGGTGCAGGTACTTTTTTATCTGTTTCAATGGCAACCCCTTTAACAGCTATTTTTCTAACCATGACTTTTACAGGTCAAACTTTTCTAACCTTGCCACCGGTTTTCTTATCCGTTGGCTTGGCTTATGTGATAACAAAAATAATAAATAATAAAAAAATAAGGAGATAAGTATGTCAATTCATATTGGTGCCCAAAAGGGTGAAATTGCAGATAAAATTTTGTTGCCAGGAGATCCTTTGCGTGCTAAATTTATTGCAGAGAATTTTTTGGAAGATGCGGTGTGTTTCAATGAAATTCGTGGTATGCTAGGTTATACAGGAACTTATAAAGGCCATCGTGTCAGCGTTATGGGGACAGGTATGGGGATGCCTTCAATTTCTATTTACGCCAATGAGTTGATTTCTTTCTATGACGTTAAGAAATTGATTCGTGTGGGTACTGCAGGTTCTTTGAATAAGGATGTGCGTGTGCGTGATTTAGTATTGGCTCAAGCTGCTGCAACGACATCTGCTATTATTCGTAATGATTGGCCAGAGTATGATTTCCCACAAATTGCAGATTTTGATTTGTTGGATAAGGCTTATCATATTGCTAAAGATTTGGGCATGACAACTCATGTCGGTAGCGTCTTGTCTGCTGATTTGTTCTATTCTGATTTGGGTGAGAAAAATCTTAAATTAGGCAGTATGGGTGTTAAGGCTGTTGAGATGGAAGCGGCCGCGCTCTACTACTTAGGTGCCAAACATAATGTACAAACCTTAGCTTTGATGACGATTTCTGATAGCTTGATTGATCCATCTCAAGATACCACAGCAGAAGAACGCCAAACTAGCTTTACTGATATGATGACAGTTGGGCTAGAAACCTTAATTGCAGAGTAAATAAAAAAGAGCTAAAATAAGCTCTTTTTTAATAAAATATCCCATTCACTTTAAGTGATGGGATATTTTATTAACGTAATTAAGGACTCTCCACTTGAGTATCTATGCTACTTTCTTCAATTAGTTCGGTTGAAGAAGTTGCCGTGAGACTAGCTAAGGTTTCTTGAATTTTGAGATAGCTTGGTGCCTGATAAAGCGAAGTAGTTGATTTATTACCGTTGGTACTATAAAGGCTAGTCGATTTATTCCCCATACTCTTCTCAATAGCTTTCAAAGCATCTAAAGATTTTGTATAAGAAATAGTTGATGTATCAACAGGTTCGATACCACTATCTTTATAGAAACGAAGTAGGTCACCGGTCTGAATGCTGTCGCTGATGCTGAGTTGTAGCTTAGTGGCTTCTTTAATCGCATTAACAGCTTCCAAGGTGCTTTCGTCAGGATTAGTAATTTCTTCTCCCGTTTCTGTTTTGTACAATTTACCAGAATAGCTGGTGTAGTCTGGTGTAACAAAATTACCTGAAGTACGGAAGGTCACAATTTGTTGGTTATCTGGTGAGAGTAAATCTTGTCCTAGTTGGATAAAGTTACGACTGTCAATTCCTAAAACATGTAAGAGAGTGGGAAGGGCGTCAATTTCTCCACCGAAAGTGGAACTGACAAAGCCTTTGTCCATCCCGGGAATATGAATCATATATGGCACACGTTGCAACATGGCATTATCATAGTCTGTCCAAGTTTCTGAATTTTTGTCTAACAATGGAGCTAAGTCTGGATTTCTTGAATTTGAAATCCCATAATGATCGCCATACATGACAATAATGGAATTATCATAAAGTCCAGATGCTTTCAGATAGTTGAAGAACGCTTCTAAGGCAGAATCTAAATAATTCGCAGTAGCAAAATAGCCATTTATGGTTTCATCATCTGTCTTAGCAAGTGGAAATCCCTTTTCATCACCAGTTAGATTTTGATATGGGTAATGGTTAGATACTGTGATAAATTTAGTATAAAATGGTTGCTGCATTCGTTCGAGATATTTGATTGAATCGGCAAACATAACCTTGTCGTTGAGTCCGTATTGGAAAGAATTATCTTTTGTAGGTTTGGACATATAAGACTGGTCGAAGAAGTAGTTGTAGCCCAGTTGTTTATAAACATTATTTCGATTCCAGAACGTTCCATTATTACCATGGAAGACAGCACTGGTATAACCTTCCAAGTCAGCTAAAATTTGTGGTGCAGCTTGTTGTGTATTGTCGCCACCATATTGGACAAAGAAGGAACCTTGATTAAGTCCGAAAAGTGAGGTTTCGATTAGCGTTTCTGAATCAGATGTTTTACCAGCTTTAACCTGATGGAAAAAATTAGCAAAAGAAAAGGTCTGATTAGAGTTGTAAAGTGAGTTAATAAAAGGAGTGACTTCATACTCTTTCTCGTCAACTTTTAGCTGATAGTTGATAAGAAATTGTTGAAAACTTTCTAAATGAATCACAATCACATTACGTCCTTGGGCAATCCCATAATAATCAGGATTGGCTGCAACGGCATGTTGATTAACATATTCTTTAACTTCTTCAATTTTTTCAGGTTTAGCTTCCGAACGAACCTTTTGAGTTTGATAAGTCTGATTGCCATCATAACCTAAGAAAGCAGGCAATCCTAAAGCACGAACAACATAGGTGTTAGAAAAGCCACGTGAGAGTAGTTCAGGACGATCAATTTCAGCCAAAAAAAGATTGACAGAAAAAAGCATAACAGAGAGTGAGGTAACCGCAAAACTCGCCTGTTTAGCAAAAGGCCTAGTATCTTTTTTAATTAGTTGTTTTCTAAATAAATAAACTAAAATGAAAATATCTAAGACATAAAACAAATCCCAAGGGCGAAGTAGGTTGATGGCTGAACTTCCTAGTCCAGCAGAAACCTTGGAACTGGCCATGGCAGTTGTAATGGTAATAAAATCAGAAAACTCTCGAAAATAAATAGCATTAGCAATCAAGATCATGTTCAAGATGGCATAAAGTAGGTATTCAAGAGTATAAAAAAGTTTAGTATTTTTTATATAAAGTGCTAGTCCTAAAAATAGCAGACCAACAGGAATCGGATTGATAAAGGTTAAAAAGAGTTGGTAGAAGTTTTCCAATCCCAAGTTAAAATCAATCTGATAGGCCCACATGCTTTTAATCCAATAAAAGATTAAGAGGGTTAAGACAAATCCGAGACGGGTACTAATAATTTTCAAAAGTGTTTGTAATTGTTTCTTCACAACAAGACGTCCTCGTTATAATTTCCTAATCTTATAAGTAAATCTCTTTCTCATCATTATACCATAATTTCATACTAATCCTAAACAGATAAGCTAAATAGAGTATTCTTCAGTGAGAAAAAGGCCAGATAAGGCTAGGCTTTTCTATTAAAAGACCAAAGGGCTAAAAAATCAATAAAAATAGTATAAAATACTTGCAATTCTGCTACAATTTGATAAAATAGTGGAGTAAAGTTAGACTGTATTGTACCGTCTATCTATAAAATATATTTTATTGGAGGCTTTTCCTAAAATGGCAAAAGAAAAATACGATCGTAGTAAACCCCACGTTAACATTGGTACAATTGGACACGTTGACCACGGTAAAACTACTTTGACAGCAGCTATCACAACTGTTCTTGCACGTCGCTTGCCAAGTTCAGTTAACCAACCAAAAGACTATGCGTCTATCGATGCTGCTCCAGAAGAGCGCGAGCGCGGAATCACAATCAACACTGCACACGTTGAGTATGAAACTGAGTCTCGTCACTATGCGCATATTGATGCCCCAGGACATGCTGACTACGTTAAAAACATGATCACTGGTGCGGCTCAAATGGACGGAGCTATCCTTGTAGTAGCTTCTACTGATGGACCAATGCCACAAACTCGTGAGCACATCCTTCTTTCACGCCAAGTAGGTGTTAAACACCTTATCGTCTTCATGAACAAAGTTGACCTTGTTGATGATGAAGAATTGCTTGAGTTGGTTGAAATGGAAATCCGTGATCTTCTTTCAGAATACGACTTCCCAGGTGATGATCTACCAGTTATCCAAGGTTCAGCTCTTAAAGCTCTTGAAGGTGACTCAGCATTTGAAGATATCATCATGGAATTGATGAACACTGTTGATGAGTACATTCCAGAACCAGAACGTGATACTGACAAACCACTTCTTCTTCCAGTCGAGGACGTATTCTCAATCACTGGTCGTGGTACAGTAGCTTCAGGACGTATCGACCGTGGTACTGTTCGTGTCAACGATGAAATCGAAATCGTTGGTATCAAAGAAGAAACGACTAAAGCAGTTGTTACTGGTGTTGAAATGTTCCGTAAACAACTTGACGAAGGTCTTGCAGGAGATAACGTTGGTGTTCTTCTTCGTGGTGTTCAACGTGATGAAATTGAACGTGGACAAGTTATCTCTAAACCAGGTTCAATCAACCCACATACTAAATTTAAGGGTGAAGTTTACATCCTTACTAAAGAAGAAGGTGGACGTCATACGCCATTCTTCAACAACTACCGTCCACAATTCTACTTCCGTACAACTGACGTAACAGGTTCTATCGAACTTCCAGCAGGTACAGAAATGGTTATGCCAGGTGATAACGTGACAATCGACGTTGAGTTGATCCACCCAATCGCCGTAGAACAAGGTACTACATTCTCTATCCGTGAGGGTGGACGTACTGTTGGTTCAGGTATCGTTTCAGAAATCGAAGCTTAAGAAATTAAGTTCCCAAAGACAATTAGAGTCAGACAACTATAATTGTAACCAGCAGATTATTCTGCTGGTTTTTTGTTTATCACAGATGATTTTATTGGCATCAGAATACAAAAACTCCTAGAGAAAAGTTCTCTAGGAGCTGAATAAATGATATTAATCAGTCATATCTGTCTGTTCTTTTTGAGCAACACTATCATCAGTAAAGACGAGAAAGGCATTAGCGGCAGGATCACTCCCCTTGATATTTGAGAACCAAGTGGCTCCAACACTTTTAGAACCAAGGACTTTAGATTCGGTATAAATATCTGGTTCTCCCCATACTGCAACAACATCAGCATAGCTAGTTCCTAAAGCTAATTCGTTGAAATTAGTCAGCCCGATATTGCTGTCACGTTTGAAAAGAAATCCAGTAATAGCTTTATTAACGACTTTTCCATCAACAAAGGCAACAGAAATTGTGACATCACCATCTGTCCAAGTTAGGTTTTCAGCAGTGACACCATTTATTTCAGTAGTATTCGTAGCTTTGGCTTCACCAAGTAAGTTTTTTACTTCTTCAAGACTTTGTCCCCCATCGCCAGCATTAGAAGAGTCTCCCACCAGGATGCTGTCAAATTTTTGACGCAGTTCAGTATTGACAACGAGTTCTTGACTAGAGCTTGTTGGTTGTTCAGAAGAGCTAATGGTTTCAACGATAGGTGTTTGGCTATTGCTTGATTGTTGGCGACAAGCAGCTAGGCTGATCATGGATAAGAGTGTCAGACCTAACAGAGATATTTTTTTCATAGTTACTGTTACACTTTCTAAATAAGATAAGATGACTATTTAAAGTTAGTCATTTTCTTTATAGACTAGTATATCATAAATTCTGGACATTTGACGGTCTAGCTAGTAAAGATACTGACTTTTAATGCCTAGTAATAAACTGTTGCCAGTTCATTATAATTCAGAATTATATATTATTTTGTGAGATTAGAATTTTTAGCAGTGATATGATAAAATGAGAGGAACTAATCAGAAAGGTAAGAGAAGATGTTAGACCGTTATACTCGTTCAGAGATGAAAATGATTTGGAGTGAGGAAAATAAATATCAAGCTTGGCTAGAAGTTGAACTTTTGGCGGCAGAAGCTTGGGCAGAATTAGGAGAGATTCCTAAAGAAGATATCAAGCAACTCAGACAAAAGGCAACATTTGATATAAAACGTATTTTAGAAATTGAAGAAGAAACACGTCATGACGTGGTTGCTTTTACACGAGCTGTGTCAGAAAGTTTGGGAGAAGAAAGTAAGTGGATTCATTATGGTTTAACATCAACTGATGTCGTTGACACGGCTTATGGTTATCTTTATAAACAAGCTAATGACATTATTCGTAAAGATTTAATTAACTTTATTGATATTATTGCAGATAAGGCACGCGAGCATAAATTCACCATTATGATGGGACGTACTCATGGAGTCCATGCGGAACCAACAACTTTTGGTCTAAAACTTGCAACTTGGTACAGTGAGATGAAACGTCAGCAAGCGCGTTTTGAACGAGCGGCTAGAGGGATTGAAGCGGGGAAGATTTCAGGAGCTGTGGGTAATTTTGCTAATATTCCCATGTTTGTTGAGGATTATGTGTGCCAAAAATTAGGAATTCAACCACAAGACATTTCGACTCAAGTGCTACCTCGTGATTTGCATGCTGATTATTTTGCTGCTTTAGCAGGTATTGCGACCTCGATTGAGCGTATGGCAACGGAAATTCGAGGTCTTCAAAAGTCTGAACAACGTGAAGTGGAGGAATTTTTTGCTAAGGGACAAAAAGGTAGCTCTGCCATGCCCCACAAACGTAATCCGATTGGTTCGGAAAACATGACAGGTTTGGCACGAGTTGTTCGTGGTCACATGATGACAGCCTATGAAAATGTTGTTTTGTGGCATGAACGAGATATTTCTCACTCGTCAGCTGAGCGTATTATTGCTCCAGATACAACCATTTTAATCAACTATATGCTTAATCGTTTTGCGAATATTGTTAAAAACTTGACAGTTTTCCCAGATAATATGAAACGTAATATGGAGTCAACTTTTGGTTTAATTTATAGTCAGCGTGTTTTATTAGCCTTGATTGATAAAGGAATGACTAGAGAGGAAGCTTATGATTTAGTCCAACCCAAGACTGCTTACGCTTGGGATCATCAAGTGTCATTTAAGTCGTTATTGGAATCAGATAACAAGATTACTAGTCTATTAAATCAGCAAACATTAGATGACTTGTTTGATCCGAGTTACTACACGAAACGTGTCAATGCCATTTTTGAGCGTTTAGGTTTGACTAGTAAATAATATTGTCAAATTTTTTAGAAGTGGCGCCATTGATTTGAAAAATATTACGAATAAATAGATAGAAGTTGATTTAACAAGCATGTTAAATCTTTGTATCAAAATTGTAATTATTTTTTGGTAAAATTTCAAACAAATATTTAAATATAGGAGATTTTAATGAGAAACCGTCAAGAAACTAGCCAAAAGTTCAGTATTAAAAAATTTAAATTTGGTGCGGCATCTGTTTTAATCGGTGTGGTTTTTGCCTCTTTTACAGGCACTGCTCAAGCTGACACAGAAACGGTGTCTAGTGGAGAAACCTTGAATGTCCAATCTGAAGCTTCACAAAGTGTAGAAGCAAGTACTCAGGCATTGGATAGCTCACAAAGTGACTCAGTTGTGACAAGTATCGAAGTTGAATCAACGACAACTGTTCAAGTCGAAACGACAACTTCTGAAGCAGTAGAAAAAGAGTCGACCATTGATACTTCAGTAAGTCCTACCATCGTTAGTAATCCAGCTAGTGAAAACACGACTCCAACGATGACAACAGTTGAAGAAACTGCTTCTGCGTCACAAGGGAATTATGCTGTGACTAATAAGGTTGTTTACTTGGACGCAGGTCATGGTGGTGTAGATCCAGGGGCAGTTTATAATGGAACTAAGGAAGCTGATTTAACCTTATCCATTTATCAATTAGTTAAAAATCAATTAGAAGATGCAGGTTATGTTGTGGAATCGTCAAGAACCTCAGCTGCATCTGTTGGTCTGTTGGAACGTTCTGCAGATGCTAATGATACGAATTCAGATATCTTTGTTAGTATTCATATCAATGCTTCGGCAACTCCATCAACTGCGGGAGTGGAAACTTACTGGTATGCTCCAGATTCTAATTATCCATCTCAGATGAATTCTCGTTATCATGTTGATGTTGAGCGTTTGAAACGAAGTGCCTATTTAGCTGAATCTATTCAAGCGGCGACTGTTTCTAAAACAGGGGCTAATGATCGTGGTGTGCAAAGAGAAACCTTTGCGGTTTTAAGAGAAACAACAGCACCGGCAGTTCTCGTTGAAGTGGGCTATTTGTCAAATCCTTCTGAACGTGCTAAATTGGTTACCGATTCTTATCAACAAGAAGTAGCTTCTGCTATTGTGGAAGGAATTCTGAATTATTATCAAAATTATAATCAAGGTGGTCAAGCAGCGACGTCATCTAAAAACGTCTCAAATAGTTCGACATCTAATGTCACCAATACGACACCAACAAAAGTTCCATCAAGTAGTCTCTCATCAAGTGGGACTTATGAATTTAAAACACGCACAGGTGTTAAAAATGAAGCGAAGTTGTCAAGTGAAGATTTGGCATATTATGAAGTAGGTCAAACAGTTAATTATGATAAGGTAGTGTCATCAGAAGGTTATAACTGGTTGAGCTATGTTTCTTATAGTGGTAATCGTCGTTATGTCCCAGTAGAGAAAGTGTCATCATCAAGTACTAGCCCATCTACTGCAACGACACCAAGTTCTTCAACAACACCGGTTAAGACGGATTCTGCTAAGGTAGAAACATCACAATCAGCTACAAGTAATCTATCATCAAGTGGAACTTATGAATTTAAAACACGCACAGGTGTTAAAAATGAAGCGAAGTTGTCAAGTGAAGATTTGGCATATTATGAAGTAGGTCAAACAGTTAATTATGATAAGGTAGTGTCATCAGAAGGTTATAACTGGTTGAGCTATGTTTCTTATAGTGGTAATCGTCGTTATGTCCCAGTAGAGAAAGTGTCATCATCAAGTACTAGCCCATCTACTGCCACGACACCAAGTTCTTCAACAACACCAGTTAAGACGGATTCCGCTAAGGTAGAAACATCACAATCAGCTGCAAGCAATCTATCATCAAGTGGAACTTATGAATTTAAAACACGCACAGGTGTTAAAAATGAAGCGAAGTTGTCAAGTGAAGATTTGGCATATTATGAAGTAGGTCAAACGGTTAACTACGATAAGGTAGTGTCGTCAGAAGGTTACAACTGGTTGAGCTA
Source organism: Streptococcus sp. sy018 (assembly GCF_007859185.1). NCBI lineage: Bacteria > Bacillati > Bacillota > Bacilli > Lactobacillales > Streptococcaceae > Streptococcus > Streptococcus sp. sy018. The sequence continues at coordinate 30,388 of NZ_VOHN01000005.1, forward strand.
CGTTTCTTACAGTGGTAATCGTCGTTATGTCCCAGTAGAGAAAGTGTCATCATCAAGTACTACCCCATCTACTGCCACGACACCAAGTTCTTCAACAACACCGGTTAAGACGGATTCCGCTAAGATAGAAACATCACAATCAGCTGCAAGTAATCTATCATCAAGTGGGACTTATGAATTTAAAACACGCACAGGTGTTAAAAATGAAGCGAAGCTATCAAGTGATAATTTAGCCTATTATGAAGTAGGTCAAACGGTTAACTATGATAAGGTAGTGTCATCAGAAGGTTATAACTGGTTGAGTTATGTTTCTTATAGTGGTAATCGTCGTTATGTCCCAGTAGAGAAAGTGTCATCATCAAGTACTACCCCATCTGCTGCCACGACACCAAGTTCAACAACACCGGTTAAGACGGATTCCGCTAAGGTAGAAACATCACAATCAGCTGCAAGCAATCTATCATCAAGTGGAACTTATGAATTTAAAACACGCACAGGTGTTAAAAATGAAGCGAAGTTGTCAAGTGAAGATTTGGCATATTATGAAGTAGGTCAAACGGTTAACTATGATAAGGTAGTGTCATCAGAAGGTTATAACTGGTTGAGTTATGTTTCTTACAGTGGTAATCGTCGCTATGTTCCAGTAGAGAAAGTGTCATCATCAAGTACTACCCCATCTGCTGCCACGACACCAAGTTCTTCAACAACACCGGTTAAAACAGATTCCACTAAGGTAGAAACATCACAATCAGCTGCAAGCAATCTCTCATCAAGTGGCACTTATGAATTTAAAACACGCACAGCTGTTAAAAATGAAGCGAAGTTGTCAAGTGATAATTTAGCCTATTATGAAGTAGGTCAAACGGTTAACTATGATAAGGTAGTGTCGTCAGAAGGTTATAACTGGTTGAGCTATGTTTCTTACAGTGGTAATCGTCGTTATGTCCCAGTAGAAAAAATAGAGGAAAAAACAAGTGTTGCTACTAGTTCAACGTCAAGCAATACTTTACCTGAGACAAATGCGGCTGCTGAAATTAAAGAAACTGTCAAAGCAGAAAATGGTTACACAACACGTATTCGTTATCAAGGAACGGGTGTTTACAAAGTTAGTATTGATAACATTGATGCTCGTAAAGGAACTGTTAAAATGGCAGTTTGGTCAGAAGAAAATAGCCAAGATGACATTCGTTGGTATGACTTGACGACAACCAATACTACTGCTGAAGCTAAATTTGACGTTACTAATCACGTTGGAACTGGTCGCTATCAAATCCATCTTTATCAAAATGAAGCTGGAACAATGAATTTTCTGTCGGCAGTTAGTCAAGAAGTAAAACGTAATAATTTTGACGCACCATATTATTCACAGCGTGATGCTCGTTGGGCAAATAAGCAATATGGTCTGTCTAATATGGATGCGACAGGGTGTGTGCCTACAGTCTTGAGTATGGTATTTTCAGGTTTGACAGGTGAAGACATTAAACCAACAACAGTTGCAGACTATCTCTATAAGGAAACAGTTGCTTTCAATAAATTAGAATTAGGTACAGATGCAACAGGTATTATCTTGGCTGCTGAAAAATGGAATATGGATGCAACGCCCTTGAAAACACAAGCGGATATTGAAGAAGCTTTGAAAGAGGGCCACTATGTTCTAGCAGCTGTTCAAGGATCGCCGTTTGTTCGTGTTTATGGTAGTTTGAGTCATGAGTTACTTTTGGCAGGTTACGATAATGGTAAAACTTATGTTCGTGATCCATATACACCAAGCTTAAATGGTTGGCATTCTTTGAGTAATATCTTCACACAACAAAGTAAATTTGCGTCAGATATTGTAGGAATTGGTAAACCATTTGTGAAAATTACCGATCGATTGTAATTGCTAAAAGAAAAGAAGTCTGGTAGTCAGACTTCTTTTTGTTTTGAAATAAACTTAAATTTTCATATCTTTTCTAGAAGATTTGCTATATAATAGGAATAGTGATAAATGGAGGTTGTTAATGAAGGAAGAATTATTAAATCGTTTTTTAACCTATGTTAGCCATAATACTAGAAGTAATCCTGATAGTCAAACCACTCCTTCCACTCAAAGTCAGGTTGACTTTGCTCTGACTGTTTTAAAACCAGAGATGGAAAAAATTGGCTTGGTCAATGTTCATTACTTAGAAAGTAATGGCTATATTGTTGGAACTTTACCTGCTAATTCATCAGATTTTAAGTATAAAATTGGCTTCATTGCCCATATAGACACAGCTGATTTTAATGCTGAGGGTGTGAAACCACAAATTATTGAAAACTATGATGGGACAGCAATTGCTCTTGGTGAGAGTGGTTATACTCTTGACCCAGTAGAATTTCCTAATTTAGCTAATTATTTAGGACAAACGTTAATCACAACAGATGGAACAACCTTATTGGGTAGTGATGATAAATCTGGTATTGCTGAAATTATGACAGCAATGGCTTATCTACAAGCTCATCCCGAGATTCCCCACGGTGAAATTCGTGTTGGTTTTGGTCCAGACGAAGAAATTGGTATTGGGGCAGATAAGTTTGATGTGGCAGATTTTGATGTCGATTTTGCTTATACGGTTGATGGTGGTCCTTTAGGTGAATTACAGTATGAAACCTTTAGTGCTGCTGCAGCTCAAGTAACTTTTTTGGGACGCAATGTTCATCCAGGAACAGCTAAAGGAAGTATGATCAATGCGCTACAATTAGCTATTGATTTTCATGAAAAATTACCAGCTAGTGATCGGCCAGAATTGACAGAAGGCTACGAGGGATTTTATCATCTCATGGATTTATCAGGTAATGTAGAAGAAAGTCATAGTTCTTATATCATTCGTGATTTTGATGCCACTATTTTTGAAGAACGTAAGGCTTTAATGTTAGCTTTGGCAAAAGAGATGAACGATCAGTTAGGTAGCGAACGGGTCTTGGTTGAATTAAAGGATCAGTATTATAACATGCGTCAAGTGATTGAAAAGGATATGACACCGGTACATCTAGCTAAGGTAGTGATGGAAGATTTAGCGATTGAGCCAGTTATTGAGCCAATTCGTGGTGGAACAGATGGCTCTAAAATATCTTTTATGGGAATTCCGACTCCCAATATTTTTGCTGGTGGAGAGAATATGCATGGACGATTTGAGTTTGTTAGTTTAGAAACCATGCTGCAAGCTGTTCAAGTGATTGTTGGAATTGCGAGTTTTGATTTGACAAGAGTAGAAAAGTAGAAAAAAGTGTGATAAAATAAAGATTAAGGAGGGTTCGACATGATTACACTATTTGGTAAAAATAGGTATCATTGGCAGCCAGAATTGTCTTGGTTCATTAGTTATTGGTCAATTGCCATTACACCGATTTTTCTTAGTTTGGCCTTGGTTTATGAACATACTAGGATACCACGCAACATTTTTATTTTATTTACTTTGTTTGTGGTTTTGGTTGGTCTAGGGTTTCATCGTTATTTTGTGATAGAAGGTGCTTATCTAAGGATTGTTTCACTCAATCTTTTTAGACCTTATCGGGTAGCGATTGCAGATATTGAAAAAATTCAAGTGACCAAATCAACCTTGACCTTGATTTTCAAAAATCAAAAAAAACGCTGTTTTAGTATGCGGAAATGGCCTAAAAAATATTTTTTAGATGAATTAGCACTTCAAGAAGATTTTCAAGGAGAGGTGGAATTGGTAGATAATTTTATCAATCTCGATTACTTTGAACTTTATAAGTATGATAAAAAAGCACTTAATCAATGATTAGTGCTTTGGTTGGACAAGATTTAACAGCCAAAAGGGTATCAGAACGATTTGCTAGCTCTTGATTTAGCTCGTCAGTATGGGCGAATTTAACAATGCCATCGTCATGGTAGTCAAAAACGTCAGAATAAGTTTGGCAAAGGCCACATGCGATACATTTTTCTGGAATTAGTGATACTTTCATAGTATTATTGTAATATGAATTTTAAAAAATAACAAGGGGGACATGGTAGTGAAAAAACCGTGGGAACAAAAAGTTGATGAAAAGAAAGTCGATAAAGTCGCACGTTCAAAAAAGGGCGCTTTGATTAGCACGCCAATTTTGACTATTTTACTTAGTATCTTTTTCTTCATTGTCGTTGCGATTTTATTTATCGTTTTTTATACGTCAAATGGTGGTAGTGATGAAGCCAAAGCTACGCAAGGTTTTTATGGGGCGTCATCAATTTCAAGTGAAAGCTCATCTAAATCATCATCTACTGAAGTAACTTCTTCAAGCTCATCAAGTACGTCAGAAACAACAAATAGTTCTAAAAAGACTAAATCAAGCTCTAGTTCGCAAGAATCAAGTAGTGAAATCGAAAGTGAAGTAGATTATTATAGTCAAGAATACGTTGCAGAAAGCCAAGTTGAAGAGTATTATGTGAGCTCATCGGAAGTTGCAACGCAAACCATTACTGTTTTAGCTGGTGAGGGTGCAGGTTCAATTGCTGCCCGTGCAGGTATTTCAGTAGCTCAGCTAGAGGCACTTAATCCAGGTCACATGACACGTGGTTATTGGTATGCGAATCCTGGCGATGTTGTTTATGTAAATTAGTGGTGATCATGAAACAAATAACTATTGCAATAGATGGTCCAGCTTCAAGTGGAAAAAGTACCGTTGCCAAAATTGTTGCTGATAAATTAGGTTACACCTATCTTGATACTGGAGCTATGTATCGTTCTGTTACTTATCTAGCTTTGCAGCATGCTCTTCCAGAGGAAGACATAGAAGAATTGGTTAAATTAATTGATCAATATCCTATTTCCTTTTCATTAGCAGAAGATGGAAGCCAGCTTGTCTTTTTAGGAGAACAAAATGTTACAGATGCCATTCGTCAAAATGATGTGACGGCTAATGTATCATGGGTTGCAGCACTGCCGCAAGTTCGAGAAAAGTTGGTTAAAGAACAACAACGCATTGCAAAAACAGGTGCTATTATCATGGATGGTCGTGATATTGGGACAGTGGTTTTACCAAATGCTGAATTGAAAATATTTTTAAATGCTTCAGTTGAAGAGAGAGCAGAACGACGTTACAAGGAAAACCAAGCCAAAGGCATTGAAGCAGACTTAGAGCGTTTGAAACAAGCTATTGCAGATCGTGATTATAAAGATAGTCACCGTAAGGTTTCTCCTTTGAAAGCGGCAGATGATGCCATTACTTTTGATACCACTGGTGTATCAATTGATGGTGTTGTTGCATTTATTTTAGAAAAAGCGACTGAAATTATTGACAAGCAATGATTAGTATGATAGAATACTAATAATGAGAAAAGCAGAAGTGAGAACTTCTCGCCTTGCGACTAACGTTGTCTGGCTCTACATGTCAAGTTTCAGTGATGAAATACAAGATGTAGTGCGGACTTAGTGATAGGTCCGCATTTGTTTTTCTCTAAAAAAGTAAAGAGGTGAAGAACATAGCTAAAAAGGATTTGTTCATCAACGATGAAATTCGTGTCCGCGAAGTTCGTCTCATCGGTCTTGAGGGAGAACAATTAGGAATTAAACCGTTATCAGAGGCGCAAGCTTTGGCTGATAATGCGAATGTTGATTTGGTTTTAATTCAACCTCAAGCAACACCACCTGTTGCTAAAATCATGGATTATGGCAAATTCAAGTTTGAATATCAAAAGAAACAAAAGGAACAACGTAAAAAACAAAGCGTTGTGACGGTCAAAGAGGTTCGTCTGAGTCCTGTTATTGACAAGGGAGATTTTGAAACCAAACTTAGAAATGGTCGTAAGTTCATTGAAAAGGGGCATAAGGTCAAAGTATCTATTCGTTTTAGAGGACGAATGATTACACATAAGGAAATTGGAGCTAAGGTCTTGGCAGACTTTGCTGAAGCGACACAAGACATTGCCATCATCGAGCAACGTGCAAAGATGGATGGTCGTCAGATGTTCATGCAGCTTGCACCAATTCCTGAAAAGAAATAGGGGAAACCCGTAGTTTATCAAAAGGAGAAATTTATCATGCCAAAACAAAAAACACACCGTGCATCAGCTAAACGTTTCAAACGTACAGGTTCAGGCGGTCTTAAACGCTTCCGTGCATACACTTCTCACCGTTTCCACGGAAAAACTAAGAAACAACGTCGTCATCTTCGTAAAGCAGCTATGGTGCATTCAGGAGATTTCAAACGTATTAAAGCAATGTTGACTGGTCTTAAATAAGATAGTCGCTAAGAAGTAGATTAACAGAATTTTTGGAGGAAACAATAAATGGCACGTGTTAAAGGTGGCGTTGTATCACGCAAACGTCGTAAACGTATTTTAAAATTAGCTAAAGGTTATTACGGAGCTAAGCATATCTTGTTCCGCACAGCGAAAGAACAAGTAATGAACTCTTACTACTATGCTTACCGTGATCGCCGTCAAAAGAAACGTGATTTCCGTAAACTTTGGATCACTCGTATCAATGCGGCTGCTCGTATGAACGGTTTATCATACTCACAATTGATGCATGGTTTGAAATTGGCTGAAATCGAAGTAAACCGTAAAATGCTTGCTGATTTGGCAGTTAATGATGCAGCAGCTTTCACAGCTCTTGCAGAGGCTGCTAAAGCAAAACTTGGTAAATAATCTAAGTCTAAAAGAAGCTAACTCGTCTAGCTTCTTTTTTATTTGTATTTTTTAGGTTATAATAGACAATGAAAACGGTAAGGAGGGTAGCTATGTTGGAAAAAATGGACGCGACAGGTTTGGCAGAAAAAGTCAGATTAAAGGAAATATCACCTAGAGAATTAGTTGAGTATTCGATTGATAAAATAGAAAAATTGAATCCAAGCCTTAATGCTGTGACGAGTAAACGTTATGAAAAGGCTTTATTTGAAGCAGAAACTCGAGATTTCACGGATAAAGCATTTGCGGGTGTTCCTATTTTGTTGAAGGATTTGGGTCAGGAACAGGCGGATGAGCCATCTAGTTCAGGGTCTAAATTATTTGTGAATTACCGTGCTAAACTATCAGATAACTACGTCAAAGGATTGGAAAATCTAGGTTTCGTGATTCTGGGTCGTACCAATACACCTGAATTTGGTTTTAAGAATATCAGTGACAGTCAATTTAATGGCCGAGTTAATTTGCCTATGGATTTGTCACGCAATTCTGGTGGTTCTAGTGGTGGTGCTGGGGCAGCAGTGGCTTCTGGCATGGTGCCGTTGGCAGGTGCTAGTGATGGTGGTGGGTCGATTAGGATTCCAGCGTCTTTTAATGGCTTGATTGGTTTGAAAACCAGTCGAGGTCGTATTCCTGTTGGCCCATCATCTTTTCGTGGTTGGCAAGGTTTGTCTGTTAATTTTGCTTTAACCAAGTCAGTGAGAGATACCAAGCGTTTATTAGCTGGCTTACAAGTTTGTCAATTAGATAGTCCCTTTCCTTTGCCACTTCTTAGTCAAGACAGTCTGAACAGTTCATTTCCTAAAGGTTTAAAAATTGCCGTACAGAAAAACTCACCTGTTCATAGTTCGGTGTCAGATTCTGCCAAAAAGGCAGTTGATAAACTTGCCCATTTTTTAGCTACTCAAGGTCACGACGTAATAGAACTGGATAATTTTCCAGTTGATGGGCTTGAAGCCATTAGCAGTTATTATGTCATGAATAGTGTTGAAACGGCAGCTATGTTTGATAATATTGAAATGTTATTAGGGCGTTCAGTGACCCAATCTGATATGGAATTGATGACGTGGGCGATTTATCAAACAGGTAAAGGGGTTAAAGCCAAAGATTATAGTAAGCTGATTCAGCTTTGGGATCGCTACACTTATTTGATGGAAGAGTTTCATCAAGAATATAATCTAATTATTTCTCCAGCAACGGCTGATGTGGCTCCTAAGCATAATCAGTTAGATTTATCAGAAAGCTTAATAGAGTCTTTGAACCATATTACTGACTATAATCAAAAACAACAGGAAGAGTTGATTGTCGAGATGTTTGCTCCTAGTTTAGCCTTAACGCCATTTAACCAGTTGGCAAATATTACAGGACAACCGTCGATTAGTCTGCCAGTTTATCGAACAGCTTCAGGTTTGCCTTTGGGTGTGCAGGTTACTGCTGCTAAGGGAAGAGAGGACTTACTTTTGGCGTTAGCTCAGTTGTTAGAGGATCGAGAGCTTTTACGTTATAGTCATGAGATAAAATAGGGAGAAATAGATGACGAAATTTATTGATATACCCTTGATGATAGATAGTTTCAGTTTTGTCATTAGTGGCTTACCTTATACTCTAGGAATTGCAGGTCTTGGTTTTATTTGTGGTTTAATCCTAGGTTGTTTCATTGCTTTGATGCGCTTGTCAGATAAAGCTTACTGGTCATGGCCAGCTCGTATATTTGTTTCAATCATGCGAGGAGTTCCCATGATTGTGGTTTTATTTGTTCTCTATTTTGGGTTACCCTATTACAATATTCAATTATCTGCTTTGATTTGTTCTTTGATTGGTTTCAGTGTGGTTTCTTCTGCTTATATATCTGAAATTTTTCGCTCTGCGATTAGTGCAGTTAATAAAGGTCAATGGGAGGCTGCAACAGCCCTAGGTTTACCAAAAGCCAAAGTGATTCGCTATATTATCCTTCCTCAAGCCATTCGTATTGCCATCCCTCCGTTGGGAAATGTGATGATTGATATGGTTAAGAGTTCTTCCTTGGTCGCCATGATTACGGTACCTGATATTTTTCAAAATGCCAAGATTATCGGTGGTTCCAAATGGGATTATATGTCTATGTATATCCTAGTCGCTATCATTTACTGGTCTTTGAGTTTCTTATTAGAATGTGGTCAAGGCATTTTAGAAAAACGATTAAAATTAGATCGTTCTTAGTATCTCATCACCTAGAGTTTGAGAAAAAACTTTCAAGTCTGTTAAATTTATGATAAAATAGAGAATGTAAATAAAAATAGAAGAGGTATGTGAAATGTCACGTAAACCAATTATTGCTGGTAACTGGAAAATGAACAAGAATGTTCAAGAAGCTATGGCTTTTGTAGAAGAAGTGAAAGATCAATTGCCATCAGAAGAAGTGGTAGAATCTGTTATCGGAGCTTCACCTGTTTTGCTTAACGGTGTTAAATTCCAAGCAATGGGTAGTCAATTGAAAGTTGCTGCTCAAAACTGTTATTTTGAAGATGCTGGTGCGTTCACTGGTGAAACAAGTCCAAAAGTTTTGGCTGATCTTGGTGCAGACTATGTAATCATCGGTCACTCAGAGCGTCGTGATTACTTCCATGAAACAGATGAAGACATCAACAAAAAAGCTCATGCGATTTTCCGCAATGGTTTGACACCAATCATCTGTTGTGGTGAGTCGCTTGAAACCTATGAAGCAGGTAAAGCGGTAGAATTTGTTGGTGCTCAAGTATCAGCAGCCCTTAAAGGTTTGACAGCAGAGCAAGTTGCAGCATCAGTGATTGCTTATGAGCCAATTTGGGCTATCGGTACTGGTAAATCAGCTACTAAGGATGATGCACAAACAATGTGTAAAGCAGTGCGTGATGTGGTTGCAGCTGATTTTGGTCAAGAAGTGGCTGACAAGGTTCGTGTTCAATACGGTGGTTCAGTAAACCCTGCTAACATCGCTGAGTACATGGCTTGTCCAGATGTTGACGGTGCTCTTGTAGGTGGTGCCTCACTTGAACCAGCTAGCTTCCTTGAATTATTGGCAGCAGTTAAGTAATTAAAAAAGAACTGGATAACCAGTTCTTTTTTTAGCGTTTCAAAACTTTTTTAATCATTTGGATAAACTTATATTTCAAGGGACGAGGGTAGTAGTAAAAACTTCCAGGTTTACGTTCAATGTGACCGTTGAAATTTTGTTTGAAACGAAGAACACCGTCCTCACCTGAAAAATCTCCAGAAAAACCGAGTAAATTGTAACGGGTGATACCACGCTTGATACTTTGGAGCATGACATACTCTTGTAAAAGGGCAGGTGCATAAAATTTGTTGAATTCGGTATAAGAGCCACTAAAGAGGTAGATAGACTCTTGTGGGGTATAGACAAAAAGACTACCAGCTAGGAGAACATCTTGGTTGCCATATTTGTCAATAAAGTCGGCAGCTTCCTTTTTTCGGACGGTAAAGGTATCAAATTGACTTTTTAACTCACGCAATTGGTTTTGTTTTTTCTCAGAATTAGGATTTGTAAGCAAATCATTTTCTAATTTTTCAATTTTCTTTTGCAGTGTGTCTTGATCTTCTTGGAGATTGGCTAAATAATCTTGAAAGTTAAGACTAGCGACCATAAATTCACAATTGGAGCCAAAGCCATCATAAAAATATTCATAATAATCAAGACTTTTAGCGACATAACCACGTCGATCAGAAGTCGTATCGACAATTTCCTTAAAAAGTGGCAGTTCTTCACGGTTGAGGGCTCGTAGTTTAATACCGAAGGTTTGTGCTTTTTTAACGAGTGGTCGTCCTTTTTTGCTAAAGGATTTGAGAAGTGTGTCAGGTGTTAGCCCATTTAAATTTTTAATATAGTGCCAATCACTGGTTTCAAATCCCTTAGTGAGTCCACCGTAGTGATAACCAGCTTTTTGATAAAGCTCCACCAAATCATCGTTTGCTGTTTCTAGTGGCTGACCTTGGTCATCAAAATATTGATAGGTATCATAGGGTTTGATTTCTAATTCAATAATGCCTTCTTTTTTGGCAAATAGTTTTAGTTGATTGAGAAAAGGAAGAAGAAATTCTTTTTCCTTATAAATAGGCCCATAATGGATCTCCATACGCAAGCCACCAGCAACCGGTAAGCCAAATAAAATAGCAGCTACTTGAATCGTTTGTTTGTTATCAAATAAGCCAATGGCTTTTACTTGATAGCCTCGCTTTTCTAACAAAGACATCATTTGGCTATTTTGTTCAAAATTGGCTTCAGTTACCGTTTGATGAAACTGGTCAAATTGCTGAGGTGTGAGCAGTTCTAAATACATGACAATTACTTTCTATTGAGTAGTCGTTTGACAAGCTGAATGAGCTTGTATTTGTAAGGATTTGGATAGTATCGGAAGGTTCCCATTTTACGAACAATGTGGCCATTAAAATTTTGTTTGAAACGAAGGACACCGTCTGAATGGTCAAATTCACCTGTAATTCCCAGGAAATTGTAGAAAGAGATGTTTCGTTTCAAACTTTCCAGCATCACATATTCTTGTAGGACTGCTGGTGCATAAAATTTGTTGAATTCTGTATAAGAACCGCTAAAAAGATAGACGGTTTCTTGAGGAGTGTAGATAAACAGGCTGGCTGCCATGATGACATCTTGGTCACCATACTTATCAATGAAGTCTTGAGCTTCTTGTTGACGAATGGCTAGGGTATCCACTTGTTTGATGACTTGTTGTCGTTCTTTTTTCTTCTTAGCAGAATCAGGATTTTGACTTAGTTCTTGTTCGATACGTTCTAACCTAGTTTGAATTTCTGCAGCTTCTAGATTGAGATTATCTTGATAATCTTGAAAATTGAGGCTGGCTACCATAAATTCACAGTTTTCCTTGAAACTATCATAGAAATCTTGATAATAGTCCAAAGATTTATCAGTATATTCGCGTCGATCAGACGTCGAAGCAGTAATATCTTTGAAGATTTGCAGTTCTTCACGTTTAAGTGGACGAATTTTAATTCCAAAACTATTAGCTTTCTTAATTAGTGGTCGTCCTTTTTTACTAAAAGAAGCTGTTAGATTTTCTGTCGTGAGACCTGTTAAATCTTTGACATAGTGCCAATCAGGTTCACCACTAGGATAGCCTGTTTTTAAGCCATCATGAGTATAACCCAAATCAGTTAATTGTTGAATAAACTCAGTATGCTCTTGGCTAGTTGCTTGACCTTGGCTGTCAAAGGTTTGATAAGTTTGATAGGGTTTAACAACTAATTCTAAAGCCCCTTGTTGTTTAGCGTAATTTTTAAGTTCTTGATAAAATTCTGGTAAATCATCCGTTACGTTGCAGACAGGGCCGCCATTGATTTCTAAGTGCAGTCCACCAGTCATTGGAAGACTGTAAAGAAGAGCAGATACCACAATTTGCCCTTTTTTTTCTAAACCAATAAAACTGGTGTTGTAACCTCGTTTCGTTAGCAAATCTGCCATTTCAGAGCTTTGAAGAAAGGATTTTTCCTTAACTTGACTAACATGGTCTAGAAATTGCTCTTTGCTGAGAGTTTTTAGTGTCATTAGTTTTTCTTCCTTAATTTTTTACGTCCAGCGTAGGCCAACATGAAGAGTCGATAGAGAACAGGATTGATTGGTAAATTGAACTCGCCGATAAATTCTTCAATGGTTGGATTTAGTTTTGATTTAAAGTTATATAGGCCACCAGAGAGATCATTTTCCACCCCTCCCATATTCTGCCAAGTGATGCCCATGTCAAAGGCGTGTTGAGCCGTTTGGTGCCAAGTCAGTAGGGGAGCATTGTAGCTACGGAAAATCTCATCCATTCCAGCATAAAGATTTTCAGATGTTGGTCCAAAATTCAATGACAAGGTTGCTGCAAGCGGCGCCATTGAACGTCCTTTTTCAAGTTCTGTTTGAATAAAATCAAGTTCTTTTTGCAGACGATTGATTTCATTTTGAGTATTTTTGACCTTGTTTTTGTGAGTGTTTTCGGTAAATTCAGCAAAGGTTGCCTGAGCCTTAGCCAATTCTGAACTGAACTGTTCTTGTTTTTCAGTAAGATTGAGAAAAGCCATGGTGATATAGGCTTGTTCACCATAGGTTTCAAGGAGTTTAGTGTAATAATCCTTGTTACGCAAATGGATTTGTTTGCGAGTTTCCGTTTTTTTCATCAATTCAGTAAAATCTTCTACCAAATTGAGATGACCAAATTGAATTGTCACTCCCTTGTTTTGTGCCACACGAATGATTTGCTTTGTTTTTTTATGGAAATCCGCTAAATCATAATGGTCAGCATAGAGATTGGCTTGGAAACGAGGCTGAATGTTATCTGAGATGTCGGTGGTTAAACCAGTCCATCGAGCTCCCTTGGCTTGCAATAAGGCGATTTGCTTTTGAGCATCGTTTTTTTCTTGAGGATCTTGCCCAATTTGATTGGTTCGTAAATGAAGATTGGGATCAAATTTGATAAAAATAGCCCGTTGTTTGCTTCCAAATGCTTTTAGGGATTTGAAAACAAAACTAACCAATTCTTCATCATTATAATCCATAATTGGTCCTCTTGGAATATAGAGCATGGTAAAACCAAGAGGAAGTTTTCTAATTAGAATCGAGGCAGAAGCAACCAGTTCTTGATTGCGATAAAAGCCGACTCGTTGATTGCCCCAGTTGTCCTTAATCTTAGCCCATTTTGAACTTTGAAGTAGATTGGCTTGGGGATGATTTTGGACGAAGGTATCGTGTTCGTCTTGGGAAATTCCAATTTTATAGCTGAACATATTATTTAAGTGCCCACTTTCTAATGGCGTAAGCAACGCCTGACTCATCGTTTGATTTGGTAATGTGTTTGGCAATTTTCTTGATTTCTGGATTGCCATTTTCCATAACAACAGGATGAGCAACGACTTCTAGCATGGCACGATCATTTTCCTCATCGCCAATCGCCATGGTTTCGGTCATATCAAAACCTAATTGTTCTGCCAAATGGATAATGGCATTTCCCTTGCTAACTGTTTTAGCCACCACTTCAAGATAGAAAGGTTGCGATTTGACCAAGGTATATTGCTCATAAAAATCACTTGGGATTTGTGAAATGGCTTGATCCAGTAGCTCTGGCTCATCAATAAACATGATTTTGACAATTTCCTTGTCCTTCATCTCTTCAGGTGTCCGATAAAAAACAGGCATATTGACCAACTGAGCTTCATGAATGGTATATTTGCCAATATCTCGATTGGCAGTATAGATACCATCTTTAGTAATGGCGTGCATGTGGACGCCTAACTGACGAGCTAGGTATTCCAAAGCCAAGTAATCTTGATAGCTCAAGGTTTCTTTGACCAAGTCTTGTCCATTAGCGACATCCTGCACCAAGGCACCATTAAATGTAATCACATAATCACCAGTATCGGTTAGGTTTAGGTCTTCTAAAAGCTTAGTAACTCCAGCAATGGGTCTGCCGGTAGTAATCACAACCTTGATACCAGCAGCTTTTGCTTCTTGAACCGCCTGAAACACCTCAGGTGTGATTTGTCGTTGGCTAGTAAGTAGCGTGCCGTCAATGTCAACGGCGATAAGTTTGACTGACATAATATTTCCTTTAATATTGATAAAAATTCCAACTACTATCTTACTAAAATTATCATCATTTGTCATGCTTGGCAGCTAACTGCCTAGTTTAATGAAGCTAATAGTTGTAAAAATCTTTCTTTATGGCTAGCAAAGAGGTCTTCTGCAAAAAGCATTTCTTTTGGAAAGTAAAACCGACGATCGCCATGAAATGTTCCCATTAAACTAGCCACCAAGGGTGATTTTTGTGATAATTCCAGTAGGCTGTTGTCATCTTGTAAGATGTCAATCTGGGTTCTTGGCTTGTTACTTTCTGGGCGATAAATGTCATAGGGAAGGTCAAAACTGCTATTGATGGCAGTATAATAAGCAGGATCAAAGCCAATAGCAGCGATTTCTTGTCGTAGTTGTTGGATGACTGGTTCGTCTTTTTCAGCAAAGGTTACCGATTTTAGAACTCTGCGATTGATAAAACGTTGCGACAAATCAGACAAGATAGGGTCGGTGGAGTCCATCCAGGACTGGATATAAGTGTTGAGAATACTGTCATCTAATTTAAGGTAGTCTTTAAGCGTATAAGTTTTATCAAAAAATGGAATGAGTTTGGGTGATTCTTTACGGAAAAAATTTTGGTGTGTAGGGTAGAGCACCTGAGCTCGTTTCAGTAGATTTTTTAACAAAACCTCCATAGCACGACTGGCTGGGTGGAAATAGACCTGCATGTACATTTGGTAGCGACTAATAAGATAATCTTCAACGGCATGGTAGCCACCTTTGGTAAAAACAAGACCAGAATCGAGAGGTCGTAGGCTACTTAAAATTCTAGTCAAATCGAATTGACCGTATTGAACCCCAGTCATGTAAGAATCACGAAGAAGATAATCCATACGATCACAGTCAATCTGACTAGAAATGAGTTGAATGACCTGTTTATTTGGATAGGTATGATTGATCACACTAGCAACCTTATCAGGAAAATTGGGTGCCACCTTGGTTAAGATTTGGTTGATTGCTGTGGTGGGACTAGTGATGATTTCCTGAGTAAATTGTTCATGATCGGTAGCAAAAAGTCCCTCAAAAGTGTGTGAATAGGGGCCATGACCAAGATCATGAAGAAGGGCAGCCACCATTGTCAACAGGTTGTCGTCTGCCTGCCAATGCTCAGTATAATTTTCACTAAAGGTGCGTGTCACTTGTCTGGCTAAATGATAGACACCAAGACAATGAGAAAAGCGGCTATGTTCCCCACCGTGAAAGGTAAAACCAGTGGTGCCAAGTTGTTTAATTCGTCTTAAACGCTGAAATTCTGGTGTGTTAATTAGATCATAGACAACAGGATGATCGACCACAATTTGATTGTGGATGGGGTCTCTAAATATTTTTTCTTTCATATTTTTATTATACCAAAAAATGCCTTTATTCTAAGCTTGAAAGATGGGTAAAATCTTGATAAAATGAACTAAGAAGAAGGGAACAAGAATGAAGATTGAGATAAAAAATAAGATTGATTTAGATGGTCAAATCGAACTGATTCGTGAGGAGCATGACGTGATTGTGACTGAAAAAAATGATTGGCTATATCTGATTTACCAAAATGAAGAAGCAGAAAAAGTGGTGATTAAATGCCAGAATCAAGAAATGGTTATGACACGTTTTGGTCACCCCAATACCATTATGCGATTTGTAAATGGTGCCTATGCTTTAGCAAGTGTTCCTACACCAATGGGGTTACAACAACTGGTGACCCTAACCAAGTCTTTTGATCGATCTGAGAACAGTTTGCGTGTGACCTATGATTTATTACCAAATGAAGAAGCAAACCAGGTCTTTGCCTCTTACACGTTACAGATTAGCTGGAGCTAGTTCTTAGTTTATTTAAGGAAATGAGCGTAAAATCCTTGTGAAATCTCTTTTTTTCGTGTAAAATAAAAGGGAAATCAAGGGAGTAGCGACGGTATTACCGTGACAAGGTCGTCAAGCCGAAAGAAATTTCCGGCCTTGTCTTAAACAGCAAGACTTGTTTAGAAAACAAACAGGTCTTTTTCTTATGAAAAAGATCGCTAGAGAGGAGTTTTATTTTGTCTAAAGAGCAAAATAAAGAATTGTTTTATACGAAACATCAAGACGATGTTTTGAAATCCTTGGGGGTAACCAAGGACGGTTTGACCAATGCTGAAGCACAAAAACGCTTGGAAGAATATGGTCGTAATGAGTTGGCAGAGGGAGAAAAACGTTCCTTCTTGGCTAAATTCCTTGATCAATTCAAGGATTTGATGATCATCATTTTGATTGCAGCGGCGGTTCTTTCTTTAATTGCCTCACATGGTGAGGAATGGGCTGACTCAGTTATCATCATGGCTGTGGTTATCTTGAATGCTGCTTTTGGTGTCTATCAAGAAGGTAAGGCGGAAGAAGCGATCAATGCCCTTAAATCGATGTCGAGTCCTCTTGCTCGTGTCCGTCGTGACGGTCATGTTGTTGAAGTGGATTCTAAAAAATTGGTGCCAGGAGATGTGGTGATGTTGGAGGCAGGGGATGTTGTTCCTGCTGACATGCGTTTGTTGGAATCAAATTCATTGAAGATTGAAGAAGCGGCATTGACTGGTGAATCTGTTCCAGTTGATAAATTCCACGAAGCTATTATTGCAGACGATGCTGGTGTTGGCGATCGTGTTAACATGGCCTACCAAAACTCTAACGTCACTTATGGTCGTGGGATTGGTGTAGTTACCAACACAGGTATGTTTACTGAGGTTGGTCATATTGCGACCATGTTGCAAAATGCCGATGAAACCGATACACCATTGAAACAAAATCTTCATCAGCTTTCTAAAATCTTGACCTATTTGGTGCTTGGTATTGCCGTTGTGACGTTTGCAGTTGGGGTCTTTGTCCAAGGAACAGCTCCCCTTAAAAGTTTATTGACTGCGGTCGCCCTTGCTGTAGCAGCTATTCCAGAAGGTCTGCCAGCTATTGTTACTGTGGTCTTATCGCTTGGTACACAAGTTTTAGCGAAACGTAATGCGATTATTCGTAAATTACCAGCAGTTGAAACCCTTGGGGCGACAGAAATTATTGCTTCTGATAAAACGGGTACCTTAACCATGAATCAGATGACAGTTGAAAAAATCTATACTAATGGTGAATTGTTGCCATCAAGTGCTGATTTAGCTCTTGATAACAACACCTTGCGTGTGATGAACTTTGCTAATGATACCAAGGTTGATCCAAATGGCAAGTTAATCGGTGACCCAACAGAAACTGCCTTGGTTCAATTTGGTCTAGATCATAATTTTGATGTGCGTGACATTTTAAAAGATGAACCACGTGTGGCAGAGCTACCATTTGACTCAACCCGTAAATTGATGTCAACCATCCATAAGCAAGCGGATAATCAATTCTTTGTTGCAGTTAAGGGTGCTCCTGACCAGTTGTTGAAACGTGTTCGTCATATCGAATCAAACGGTCAAGTTCGTGAAATTACAGCAGAAGATAAAGAAGCTATCCTAGCTATCAATAAATCAATGGCCAAACAAGCCCTTCGTGTCTTGATGATGGCTTACAAGTATGTGGATAGTGTACCAACACTTGAAACAAGTATCGTTGAAAATGACCTGGTCTTTGCTGGCTTGGTTGGTATGATTGACCCTGAGCGTCCAGAAGCGGCAGAAGCCGTTCGTGTCGCTAAAGAAGCAGGCATTCGCCCAATTATGATTACAGGTGACCATCAAGATACGGCAGAAGCCATTGCTAAACGTTTAGGAATTATTGATCCAAATGACAAGGAAGACCATGTCTTTACTGGTGCTGAATTGAACGAATTGACGGATGAAGAATTCCAAAAAGTCTTCAAACAATATTCTGTTTATGCGCGTGTGTCACCAGAACATAAGGTGCGTATCGTTAAGGCATGGCAAAATGATGGTAAGATTGTTGCCATGACAGGTGATGGTGTTAATGATGCGCCATCTCTGAAAACAGCAGATATTGGTATCGGTATGGGGATTACAGGAACAGAAGTATCAAAAGGTGCTTCAGATATGGTTCTTGCTGATGATAACTTTGCAACGATTATCGTGGCAGTTGAAGAAGGACGTAAAGTCTTCTCTAACATTCAAAAAACCATTCAATACCTCTTGTCAGCTAACATGGCAGAAGTATTCACCATCTTCTTTGCAACACTATTTGGTTGGGATGTCTTGGCACCAGTTCATTTATTGTGGATTAACTTGGTAACAGATACCCTACCAGCCATTGCCCTTGGGGTTGAGCCAGCAGAACCTGGTGTCATGAGTCATAAACCTCGTGGACGTAAGTCAAGCTTCTTCTCAGGTGGTGTCATGACGTCAATCTTGTATCAAGGTATTTTACAAACCATCCTTGTACTTGGTGTCTATGCTTTTGCTTTGAAATTCCCAGAGCATAGCACTTATCAAGAAATTCATGCAGATGCCTTAACGATGGCTTATGCAACACTTGGTTCAATCCAACTCTTCCATGCTTATAATGTTAAGTCAGTTTATCAATCAATCTTAACTGTTGGTCCATTCAAGAATCGTCTCTTCAACTGGTCAATTGTTATCGCAGGACTTCTTTTGGCGGCTACTCTTGTGATTCCAGGCTTTAAGAACTACTTCCATGTGACGACTTTAAGTTTGACACAATGGCTAGTTGTTTTGGTGGCTGGTTCTATGATGATTGTGATTGTTGAATTGGTTAAGTTTTATCAACGTAAAGTTGGTTTGGATAAAAATGCGATTTAGTGATTAACCCAAAAACTCTCGAACATTTTTGCCGAGGGTTTTTCTTATTAAAAATAGCTATCACGTCTTGAAACTTCTACTTTTTTCCTTTAAGATAGATAGTATGAACATCAAGGAAGAAATTCAACGTTTAGCTAAGGAAATTGGCATTTCAAAAATTGGTTTTACGACGGCAGATGATTTTTCTTATTTAGAAAAATCACTCCGTATGGCCTATGAAAATGGTACGAATTCTGGTTTTGAACATAAGAATATTGAAGAACGGTTGGATCCTAAATTATCTTTGGAAAGTGCCAAAACGATTATTTCGATTGCAGTAGCTTATCCTAATAAACTTCCTATTGCTCCACAAAAATCGGATTATAAGCGTGGTAAGTTCACGCCCAATAGTTGGGGGTTGGACTATCATCATGTATTACAGGATAAGTTAAAACGTTTGGCTACTGGTATTGAGGAGTTGTGTGCAGACTTCCCCTTAGAACATAGGGCTATGGTGGATACAGGAGCTTTGGTAGATACGGCAGTGGCTAGACGGGCGGGAATTGGCTTTATTGGTAAAAATGGACTGGTCATTTCCAAAGAATATGGTTCTTACATGTATTTGGGCGAATTGATTACCAATTTGGAAATTGAACCCGATCAGCCTGTTGATTATGATTGTGGGGATTGTAGGCGTTGTTTGGATGCCTGTCCGACCTCTTGTTTGAATGGTGACGGCACGATGAATGCCAAGCGTTGTTTGAGTTTTCAAACGCAGGACAAGGGCATGATGGACTTGGAATTTCGTAAGAAAATCAAGACGGTTATTTATGGTTGTGACATTTGTCAGATTTGCTGCCCTTATAATAAAGGTATTAACAATCCTTTGGCCAGTGATATAGACCCTGACATTGCCCACCCTGAATTGATTCCCTTTTTGGAGTTGAGTAATAAGACTTTCAAGGAAAAATTTGGTATGATTGCAGGTGCTTGGCGAGGGAAAAATATTTTGCAACGTAATGCCATTATTGCCCTTGCCAATGCTCATGACCGCTCTGCTATTATTAAATTGCTAGAAATTATTGAGAAAAAGCAAAATCCTATTCATGCAGCGACAGCCATTTGGGCTTTGGGGGAGATTGTTAAAAAACCAAGTCCAGATTTGATTGAGGTAATTTTAGAAGTATCCTCGGATAATCAAGACATCATGACTGAACGTGAGCTCTTGCTCAAAAAATGGCAGGTTTAGACCAAATATGATACAATAAATAGACTTTAATTTAGCGAGGTAAGAAAGATGGATATGGCAGAAATTCGCCAAAAAATACAAGCCTACGAAGAAAAGCTAGCTAGCTTTGGGAGGTCTCTTTGACTTAGAGGCTTTGGAAGAAGACATTGCTCAGCTAGAAAATCAAATGTCAGCACCAGATTTTTGGAATGATAATTTAGCTGCTCAAAAGGTGTCACAAGAACTAAATGATCTAAAACAGACCTATCAGACCTATCATGACATGGCTAGTTTACTGGATGATGTGACAGTGTTACAGGAGTTGGTGGCAGAAGACGAGAGTTTACTGGAAGAATTGAGCAACAACTTGACACAACTGGAACAGATGATGACTAGCTATGAGATGACGCTTTTATTATCAGAACCTTACGATAGTAACAATGCAATCTTGGAAATCCACCCAGGTTCTGGAGGGACTGAAGCACAAGATTGGGGTGATATGCTACTTAGGATGTACACTCGTTTTGGTAATGCCAAAGGTTTCAAGGTCGATGTTTTAGATTATCAAGCTGGTGAGGAAGCAGGGATCAAGAGTGTTACCCTATCGTTTGAAGGGCCAAATGCTTATGGTTTACTCAAGTCTGAAATGGGTGTGCATCGCTTGGTAAGAATTTCTCCTTTTGATTCAGCCAAGCGTCGTCATACCTCATTTGCGTCAGTTGAAGTCATGCCAGAATTGGATGATACCATTGAAGTGGAAATCCGTGATGACGAAGTAAAAATGGATACCTTTCGCTCAGGTGGTGCCGGAGGTCAGAATGTCAACAAGGTATCAACAGGTGTGCGTTTAACCCATATTCCAACAGGAATTGTTGTGGCTTCAACTGTTGACCGTACCCAGTATGGTAATCGTGACCGTGCCATGAAAATGTTGCAGGCCAAACTCTATCAACTTGAACAAGAGAAAAAGGCTCAAGAAGTGAACGCCCTTAAAGGTGATAAAAAAGAAATTACTTGGGGAAGTCAAATTCGTTCCTATGTCTTTACGCCTTATACCATGGTTAAGGATCATCGAACTAGTTTTGAAGTGGCTCAAGTGGATAAGGTCATGGACGGTGATTTGGATGGTTTTATTGATAGCTATTTGAAATGGCGAATGGAATAGAAAGGAAAATAAATGGCAATTATTGAAATGAAAGGCGTGACGAAAAAATACAGTCGTGCCAATACCGTTTTGCGAGGTTTGGATTTGACCATTGGTTTGGGTGAATTTGTTTATCTCGTGGGTCCATCAGGCGCAGGAAAATCAACCCTCTTAAAACTGCTTTATCGGGAAGAAAAAGTGACTAAGGGGCGTTTGCGTGTGGCTCGTTTTGATTTGACCAAGATGAAGAAAAAAGAAATCCCTGTATTACGTCGCAGTCTAGGTGTTGTGTTTCAAGATTATAAGTTACTATCTCAAAAAACAGTTTATGAAAATGTTGCGTTTGCCATGGAAGTTATTGGTAAGAGTCGCAAGGAAATTAAAAAGCGAGTCCCTGAGGTACTTGAAATGGTCGGTTTGAAACATAAACAACGCTCTTTTCCAAGGCAGTTATCAGGTGGTGAGCAACAACGTGTGGCGATTGCACGCGCCATTGTCAATAACCCTAAAGTTCTGATTGCTGATGAGCCAACAGGTAACTTGGATCCAGAAATCGCTTGGGAAATCATGAAGTTGCTAGAAAAAATCAATCTTCATGGGACAACCGTGATTATGGCAACTCACAATAGTCAGATTGTTAATACCATGCGTCATCGGGTTATTGCCCTTGAAGAAGGCCGCATTGTCCGTGATCAAGAGGAAGGAGATTACGGTTATCATGATTAAAAGTTTATTTGAATCCTTGAAAAGTTTGAAGCGTAATGGCTGGTCAACCTTTTTTGCTACCACTTCAGTGGCAGTGACCTTAACCCTAGTTGGACTTTTCTTAGCAGTCTTACTCAATGTAGAACGCTTGGCAACAGGTGTGCAAAATAACCTAACCATCAATGCCTATCTAGCAGTTGATTCCACAGAAACCCAAGAAAATATTACTGACGGTGAGGGCAAGACCCAACCCAATCCTAACTATCATCAAGTTTATAATCAGATGACAGCTATTTCTGGAGTTAAATCAGTTACCTTTTCTAGTAAGGATGAGCAGTTGGAACAACTCAAGGCGACCTTGGGTGATGAATGGGATACCGTTGAAGGCAATGTCTTATCTGATGTTTATGTGGTAGAAGTTGATTCAGCAGACCAGCTCAAGTCTATTGCTGAACAGATTCAAGGCATTTCAGGTATTGATGAAGTTAACTATGGCGGTCTTGATACGGAAAAATTACTAGGTATTTCTAAGATGGTTCGCTTATGGGGCTTAGTTGGCGCAGGTATTTTAGTGCTGGTAGCGATTATTTTAATTTCTAATGTGATTAAAATAACTATCATGTCACGTCGTCGTGATATTGAAATCATGCGTTTAGTTGGAGCAAAAAATTCTTACATTCGTGGTCCTTTTTTCTTTGAAGGAGCATGGATTGGCTTAATCGGGAGTGTTTTGCCAGCTTTATTGACTTTCTTTTTATACCAAGTTGTTTATAATTATTTGCAAGGTGGCTTGGCAGCTTCAGGTCTTAGCCTTTATCCGCCAACCATGTTTAGCCTTAGCTTGATTCTTGGCTTGACCTTGCTTGGTATCTTGATTGGTTCATTTGGTTCTTTACTAGCTATGGGACGCTATTTGAAAAAATAATAAAAAAAGCCTTAGGGCTTTTTTTATTATTGATGATGTGTTGATTTTAAGCCTTGAAATTGGCACCGTATGCCGTTTGTTCAGTTAAGTCATAGCCAGATTTTTGCCCTAATTGCCAATAAAGTTTTGAACGGAAAGAAAAGAGAAAGACAAAAATAAACCAAGCGACTGCAAGAACGTAGTCAAACCAAGTCAATACGTTTGCTTGAAAGACAGTTGTAAAATAATAGATACCGATGATTCCCATGCCAACACTTGTCACTAGTCCAGCATTATAAATGGTTTTCAATTTTATCGGAAAGATAAGAAAGTGCATAATAACTTCGGCAAATAAAAATAGCATGGCAGACAGCGTAAGAAAACTAAAGTTTGGGAAAAGCAGGGGCAGGATGTAAACTAAAAATAGAAAACTCCAATTTCCAAACATGGAATTAAGATTATTACAATTCCACTTGGTATAATCCATCTCATCACTATTCATCATGACTTTCATCCCCATTAAAGGAAAGCCACCTGGAAAACCAAATTCCTCAAAGAAATGTAGAAAGAGAAAAATAATAGCTGTTACTAAACAAACTTGACTAGTATTAAGTGGAAAAAGGAAGGCTAACGCACTGATACCAGAAAGATAGACGGAAAGATAATGCCAATTGTTTACGATTTTTTTCATAAAAGTTCTCCTAAATGATTGATAGTTGTATTATAAATGTTTTTTAACTATAATAAAACAGACAATGCTAAGTAAAATGTCTAATTAAAGGAGATAGCGATGGCAAGGCCTAAAAAATCAGAAAAAGATGACCTAGCAACCACAAAAATTGAAAAAGCTTTTTTGGATTTACTTGAAATAATGCCTTATTCAGATATAACGGTTCTTCGTATCTCGCAAGAGTCGGGTGTTAATCGTAATTCTTTTTACTATCATTATGCCGATAGTTATGATTTGGCACAAAAGATTTTTCTGAAATTAACTAACAATGACGTGGCCAAACAGTTTCCTATGTTATTATTGGATTCTCTCAAAAAAGAAGAAAATTTTGCAAATCTGGATGAAGCACTTTTAACGTCTTCTCAACACATTATGCTCTATGCTAGAAATGACTCGTTATATTTAAATCAATTGGTCAAGGACTTATTAAAAGATGCTTGGTTTAAGGCTTTTGGGATTTGTGAGGAGCGTTTATCAATAGAAGAAAGGCTACAAGTGAATTTTATATTTACAGGTCTGGTGGCTGTTTTGGGAAGTCAAGAGATGAAAGACAAGCCATTTAAGTTATTAACATTGTCTCATTCTAAGATTGGAAAAGCCATCATAATGACCTTAGTAGATTTGGCTAAGTCGCAAGAAAAATAAAAAACCACTTCGAAACATTAGTTAGAAGTGATTTTTTACTTTATTTACGGAAATATTTTTTAGTTTCTTTAATAATAACTGGTGATAGGGCTAAGAGAGCGATTAGGTTTGGTAGGGCCATCAGACCATTGAAAATGTCTGCCAAAACCCAGACTAGCTCTAATTGTAAAAAGCCACCTAAAGCAACCATTAGAACAAAAAAGATTCGGTAGGCTGGGATGCCTTTAGTACCAAAGAGAAACTCAAAACAACGTTCGCCATAGTAAGACCAACCTAAAATGGTTGTAAAAGCAAATAGAATCAAACAGAAAGTCAAGGCGTAACTTCCCCAGACACCAAAAACAGAAGCAAAAGCTGCTTGAGTAAGAGCAGCACCATTTAGTTGACCAGACCATTGACCTGTCACCAAGATAGCCAGTCCAGTCATAGTACAAATGATAAGGGTATCAATAAAGGTACCTGTCATTGAAATCAAACCTTGTTCGACGGGTTCATTTGTCTTAGCGGCAGCTGCAGCAATCGGAGCAGATCCCAAACCAGATTCGTTTGAGAAAACACCACGTGCAATCCCTTTTTGAATGGCATCTTTTATGGTTGCTCCAGCAAAACCACCAATAGCAGCTGTTGAAGTGAAGGCAGATTGAAAGACGAGAGTCAAGGTTGGCAGGAGTTTGTCAATATTGATTAAAATAACACAAAGACTAGCTAAAATGTAGATAATCGCCATAAATGGCACAATTTTTTCAGAAATTTTTGAAATGGATTGAATCCCACCAAAGATAATGATAGCAGTGATAATAGCAATCACGATACTGGTCACTTGTGGTGCAAAATTAAAGCTATTTTCCAACGAAGCGGTAATCGAGTTAATTTGTGCAAAGGTTCCCGTTCCAAAAAGTGCCACTAAGATACCTGCTAGAGAAAAGAATTGAGCAAGGGGTTTCCATTTTTGTCCCATACCATGAAGAATGTAGTACATTGGCCCACCGGAAATTTCGCCATTTTGGTCGGTTGTGCGATATTTGATGGCAAGTAGCCCTTCGGCATACTTGGTTGCCATGCCAAAGAAGGCAGCAACCCACATCCAAAATAAAGCCCCAGGTCCACCAGCAGTGATAGCAGTTGCAACACCAACAATATTCCCAGTTCCAACCGTTGCAGCAAGAGCAGTTGCTAATGCGGCAAAACTTGAAATATCTCCCTCTCCCTCATCTTCAGTAAAAATTAGCTTGAAGGCGTGTGGCAGATGAATGATTTGTAATAAGCCCAAACGGATAGTTAGGTAGATGCCTGTTCCAACCAGTAAGGCGAGAAGAGGGACTCCCCACACCAAATCATCAATAGTTGTAAAAAATGCAAGCATGTATAAGCTCCTTTTCTAAAGTGATTGACAAAAAAGACTGTCCGTTAAGACAGCCTTCTGGAAACAACAAAAAGAAAGACAAAAAGACTCACACAGTCATTTTTGTTTTTTCTTCTGTCCTTTTACCTGAGAGATTGAGCATCAATGCCTTGCCCCTTCGGTGCCGTAAAATCGGTCTCTCCAGAAGTCCGTCAGTAAATCAGTCTTTATCTTACAAGTAAGACACCTGAGAGTTTTACTCCTTGGGTGAAGACCGTAGTCTTGCTTTCCTGATTTCGTCAATCGGTTTATTTAATTTATGAATTATTTTACTTCAAAATAGATTTTCTGTCAATAGGTTTCAAAAAATGATTGTTTTTGAAAGAATTTGCTTGACAATGATAGAAAAAAGGGTATAATAAAATTGTAAACGATTGCAGTAGGAGGTGGTTTTATCTTAAAATCAGAGCGAAAACGATTGATTATAGACAAAATTCACCAAGAAGGTGTGGTTAGTTTAGAAACTTTGGTTTGTCTGCTTAATACCTCTGAATCAACAGTTAGACGTGATTTGGAAGAATTAGCGGCAGATAAGTTGCTCAGACGAATTCATGGAGGAGCGGAACGCCTACCTAGCTTGCAAGAGGAATTAAGCAATCAACAGAAATCTGTCAAAAACATTCAAGATAAAAAAGAGTTGGCTCTTTTGGCGTCCGGCTTGGTGAATGAAGGTGACGTTATTTTTGTTGATGCTGGCACAACAACAAATTGTTTGATTGAAGCCCTTCCTGAACTCAAGCTGACCGTGGTGACCAATTCCATTCAACATGCTAGTAAGTTGGTGGAAAAAGGTATTGAAACCATGATGATTGGTGGTATGGTTAAACCAACAACCAATGCCAATATTGGCAGCATGTCGGTTGAACAAATCAATCAGCTAAATTTTGACAAGGCTTTTTTAGGCATGAATGGGGTGAATGACTCTTATTTCACCACACCAGACTTGTCAGAGGCCTCTATTAAAACGGCGGTTATTAAAAACAGTCAGGAAAGTTACATTTTGGTTGATTCGTCTAAGTTGGATCAAACTTATTTTGTTAAGGTTGCTACAGTTGAGGAAGCAACTGTGATTACCAATCGGAGTTCTGTTTCGTTTGTACAAAAATTAAAGGAGAAAACAAGAGTTATTGAAGCATGATTTATACAGTAACACTTAACCCGTCCATCGATTTTATCGTTCGTCTAGAACAGTTAGCATTAGGTGGTGTGAACCGCATGATTAGTGACGATAAATTTGCTGGAGGAAAAGGAATCAATGTTAGTCGCATCTTGCAACGCTTAGGGGTTGACAATACGGCGACAGGTTTTATCGGAGGTTTCACTGGTCGCTTTGTTGAAGACGGACTTTTGTCTGAGAAAATCCAAACGGATTTTGTCTGGGTTGACCAAGACACTCGTATCAATGTCAAAGTTAAGGCTGACGAAGAAACTGAAATTAACGGAGCAGGGCCAGTTATCAGATCAGAACAGTTGGCTGCGTTAGAAGAGAAATTATCTCAATTAACAGCTGATGATGTGGTTGTTTTTGCTGGTTCTGCACCAGCAAATCTAGGTAATGAAGTCTATAAGCAACTCATTCCCTTAGTCAAGCAGACAGGAGCTCAGGTGGTTTGTGATTTTGAAGGGCAAACTCTCCTTGATTCCTTGGCTTATCAGCCCTTATTAGTTAAGCCGAATAACCATGAATTAGAGATGATTTTTGGGGTTCAACTATCTGGTCTGGCTGATGTTGAAACATACGCTAAGAAAATTTTAGACCAAGGTGCTCAGCATGTCATTGTTTCTATGGCAGGTGACGGTGCTTTGCTAGTGACGCCAGAGGCAACTTACTTTGCTAAACCAATCAAGGGACAGGTAAAGAATTCTGTTGGTGCTGGTGATTCTATGGTGGCTGGTTTTACTGGCGAATTTGTCAAATCAAATGATCCTATTGAAGCTCTGAAATGGGGCGTGGCATGTGGAACGGCGACAGCTTTTTCAGATGATTTGGCAGAATTGGAGTTTATTAAAGAGATTTATCAAAAAGTGGAGGTAGAAAAATTATGAAAATTCAAGATTTATTGAGAAAAGATGTCATGATGCTTGATTTACAAGCAACGACTAAGGAAGCTGTCATTGATGAAATGGTCAAAAACTTGGTTGACAAGGGTTATGTAACAGACTTTGACACGTTTAAGGCAGGTATCGTTAAACGTGAAGAGCAAACGTCAACTGGTTTGGGTGATGGGATTGCTATGCCACATAGTAAAAATGCAGTAGTTAAAAAAGCAACGGTTCTGTTTGCCAAATCTGCTAAGGGAGTTGACTATGAAGCCCTTGATGGTCAACCAACTGACTTGTTCTTCATGATTGCTGCTCCAGAAGGAGCAAACGATACTCACTTGGCTGCCTTGGCTGAATTATCTCAATACCTTTTGAAAGATGGTTTTGCAGATCAATTACGTCAAGCGACAACAGCAGATCAAGTATTAGCAGTATTTAACCAAGCAGAAGACAAGAAAGCAGAAGAAGTTGTGGCAAGCTCAGCAACAAATCAAGACTTCATCGTAGCAGTTACTGCATGTACGACAGGGATTGCCCACACTTATATGGCAGAAGAAGCCCTTAAAAAACAAGCGGCTGAAATGGGTGTAGGTATTAAAGTTGAAACAAATGGTGCGTCGGGTGTTGGTGACAAATTGACGGCTGACGATATTGCTCGTGCTAAGGGCGTTATCATTGCGGCTGACAAGGCTGTTGAAATGGATCGTTTTAACGGTAAACCTTTGGTATCACGTCCAGTTGCTGACGGTATTAAAAAATCAGAAGAATTAATCAACCTAGTCTTGTCAGGTCAAGTTGATACTTATACTGCCAAATCAGGTACAACAAGTGTGAAATCAGAACAACCAACAAGCTTGGGTGGTGCTTTCTACAAACACTTGATGAGTGGTGTTAGCCAAATGCTTCCATTCGTTATTGGTGGTGGTATTATGATTGCCTTAGCCTTCTTGGTAGATAACATGCTAGGTGTCCCACAAGATTCTCTTGGTAGCTTGGGTTCTTACCATGAGTTTGCCTCAGTCTTTATGAAAATTGGTGGTGCAGCTTTTGGCTTCATGTTGCCACTATTAGCAGGTTACATTGCTTACTCAATCGCTGAAAAACCAGGTTTGGTATCAGGTTTTGTGGCAGGAGCGATTGCATCAAGCGGTCTAGCTTGGGGTAAAATTCCATTTGCAGCTGGTGGTGAAGAAACACTAGCACTTGCAGGGGTATCATCAGGTTTCCTTGGTGCCCTAGTTGGTGGTTTCTTGGCAGGTGGTGTCATCCTTGTCTTGCGTAAACTTTTGGCAGGATTGCCACGCTCACTTGAAGGCATCAAGTCAATCCTTTTGTTCCCCGTTTTGGGTGTCTTCTTGACAGGTTTCTTAATGTTATTTGTCAATATTCCAATGGCTGCTATCAATACTGGTTTGAATAACTTCCTTGAAGGTCTATCAGGAAGCTCAGCAGTTCTTATCGGCTTAGTTGTTGGTGGCATGATGGCTATTGACATGGGTGGGCCAATCAACAAGGCAGCTTATGTCTTTGGTACAGGTACTTTGGCAGCATCTGTTGCTAATGGTGGTTCAGTTGTTATGGCAGCCGTTATGGCAGGTGGTATGGTGCCACCGTTGGCAGTCTTTGTGGCAACCCTTCTTTTCAAAGATAAATTCACTGAAGAAGAACGTGAGTCAGGTTTGACGAACATTATCATGGGTCTATCATTCATTACAGAAGGTGCGATTCCATTTGCGGCAGCTGATCCAGCTCGTGCGATTCCAAGCTTTATGGTCGGTTCAGCCCTATCAGGAGCCCTAGTTGGTCTTGCTGGGATTAAATTGCTAGCGCCTCATGGTGGTATCTTCGTTATTGCCTTGACAAGTAATGCCCTACTTTATCTTGTCTTTGTCCTTATCGGAGCAATTGTTTCTGGTATCCTATTTGGTGCCCTTCGTAAAAAAGCATAATATTTAGAGGTTAGGTAAATTGTCCTAACCTCTTTTTACCGTTAGTGTTTAGAAAGCGTTTTATTTCCTGATAAAAGATGGTACAATAAAGTTAGTGACAAGGAGGCGATGATGAAAAAACGTGATAATGTGACTGTTTTACTTTATTTTGGAATTTTGGCTATGGGTGTCATGGCCATGGTAGCCAGTATTTTTGTACCAAAAAAAGAGAGTAATCAAACTAATTCAACGACTCAGACGGCACGAATTGTGGCTAATGGGGATATTTTGCTTCATAATGTTCTTTATACCAGTGTTCGTCAACCAGATGGCACTTATGATTTTGATGATTACTTTACCTATGTCAAGGACTGGATTAGTGATGCTGATTTAGCTTTGGGTGATTTTGAAGGCACAATCAGCTCAAATTATCCCTTGGCTGGCTATCCCTTGTTTAATGCCCCGCCAGAAATTGCAAAAACCATGAAAAAAGTCGGCTATGATGTAGTAGATTTGGCACATAATCACATTTTAGATTCTCAGTTGGATGGGGCTATTGAAACGGTGCAAACCTTTAAGCAAGAAGGGATTGACAGCATTGGGGTTTATACTAAAGATCGTGCCAAGGAAAATATCTTGATAAAAGACGTCAATGGTATCAAAATTGCTATTTTGGGCTATGCTTATGGTTATAATGGGATGGAAGCTAATCTGACTAAGGAAGAATATGAAAAACACTTGTCAGATTTAGATGAAAAAAAGATGAAGGCTGATATTGAAAAAGCCGAAAAAGAAGCAGATGTAACGGTTATTATGCCTCAAATGGGAGAGGAATATGCTTTGAAGCCTACGGCAGAACAAACACGACTTTATCGTAAGATGATAGATTGGGGAGCAGATGTGGTCTTTGGAGGTCATCCTCATGTGGCAGAACCAGCAGAAACCATTGAAAAAGATGGTCGAAAGAAATTTATCATCTACTCTATGGGGAATTTTATCTCCAATCAAACCTATGAGCAGTTGGGCAACAAATGGACTGAACGTGGGCTTTTGATGGATGTGACCTTTGAAAAGACAGGTGATGAAACCATCGTGAAAACAGTCCAGGCTCATCCAACCTTAGTTTGGGCTTGGGGCAAGGGAATTTATGGTGAAGAAGGCTATGAATACTTTGACTATCGTGTCATGGTTCTAGAAGATTTTATTAAGGGCGGTCGCTATCGTGGCCAATTAGATCAAAGCATGCGACAAAAAGTTGATCAAGCCTATAAGGAAATGAATCGTTTAGTCAATTTAAAATGGTAAGTAAAAGATGCGTTTGCTCTACTAACACGTCACTTAATCAAGGACATAAAAAATGAGTTGCTTAGCAACTCATTTGTCTTATTTACCGAAAAGTCCTTTAACTTTATCAAGGATGCCATTAACACCTTCGCCACCACTAACAAGTGCTTTAGCTTGTTCGAAGTACTCACCTAGGTTGTCTTTGTTTTCATTGATAAAATCTTGAGCTGCTGAAAAATCTTTTTTAGCAATCATCTCTTTAATTTGTTCTAAAAGTTCTTGTGGATTCATTTAAATATACCTCTTTTCTTATTTGTTTCTATTAAACCATAAAAAAGCCTAAAAGTCCAAGGAGTTTGCTTAAAGTTTTTGATTTATTGTGCTATAATATCAATAAAACGTTTACAAGGTAGTTGAATTGAGAGAGAAAGGATGAAGACAATCTTGACTTGGTTTACAGAATTGTCAGTGGTTTGGCAAGGTTTTTTAGGTGGTCTATTTACTTGGTTTTGTACGATTATAGGCGCTGCAGTAGTTTTTTTATTTAAGACCATCAGTCGAAAATTATTAGATACCATGCTGGGTTTTGCGGCAGGTGTCATGATTGCAGCGTCGTTTTGGTCACTTCTAGCTCCATCCATTGAGTATGCAGATACAATCTATGGCAGCTGGTCTTGGGTACCTGCTGCTGTTGGTTTTCTAGGAGGCGGCATTTTTATGCGTCTTGTGGATTTTTTGGTCCCTCATTTACATTTGGGAAATGACATTGATCAAGCAGAAGGTGGTGCCGAAATTGAACGTAAAAAATTATCAAAAATTACCCTGCTTTTTTTAGCCATTACCATTCACAACATTCCAGAAGGGTTAGCTGTTGGGGTGACGTTTGGTGCCTTGGCTAATAATCCCTCTCCTGCTGCGTTTATTGGAGCTGTCGGCTTGGCCATGGGGATTGGTTTACAAAATATTCCAGAAGGAGCAGCCCTAGCCATTCCGATTAGAACAGATGGCAAATCAAGAAAAACAGCATTTTTTTGGGGTGCCATGTCAGCTGTTGTCGAGCCCATAGCGGCTTTGATAGGAGCAGCGGCAGTTATCTATATGACACCAGTCTTACCTTATGCCCTATCTTTTGCTGCGGGAGCCATGATTTTCGTCGTGGTTGAGGAACTCATTCCAGAATCTCAAACACATGGTTATACCGACTCAGCAACCTTAGGCTTAATGCTAGGCTTTACTATCATGATGATTTTAGATGTTGCTCTTGGATAAGGAAATAGACTGGATTTATCCCAGTCTATTTTTTTGCTTCTTTGAGGATTTGAATCTCCTTGATGATAATGTCTTCTTTTGGCTTATCTTGACTATCCACCTTGGTTTGGGCAATCTTATCAACCACATCCATCCCTACTGTGACTTGACCAAATACAGTGTAATTGCCGTCTCCTTGAGGATAACCACCGTTTTGATAGGCTTGAATTATTTTTTCAGGATAGAGTTGGTTATCGAGTTGATAGGTGACGTCATCTTTATTTTGGACAATGTAAAATTGACTGCCGTTGGTATCAGATCCAGCATTAGCCATGGCAAGTGCTCCACGGATATTGTAAAGGTAGTCAGACACTTCATTGACAAAACCATTACCTGAATCAATCGAGCTATCCTTACCATTCCAAATGGATTGTCCCCCTGTTCCATTTCCTTCTGGATCTCCTGACTGAATCATAAAATTATTGATGACACGGTGAAATGTCAAACCATTGTAGTACCCTGACTTAGCGTGGGTAAGGAAATTTTCAACAGCCAAAGGGGCATATTCTGGGAATAATTTGATGGTGATGTCACCAGCAGAAGTAATCAGTTTCACTTGAGCTTGGTTTTCGCTAACTTGATTGGATAGTTGAGGAAAGTCCGCTTTATTTAATAGGGCCAAACGTTCTTCAGTTTCTTTTTGTGCTTGACTTGATGCCATATAGTCATCTCCCTTAATAGCACGATCCAAGCTAGTGCAAGCGGATAAAGCAAAAATACTAACAAAAAGAGAGAGTAGGGTAAAGCTTTTTTTCATAGAATTCCTTCTTTCTTTTAGGGTATAGATAGTTGAGTAATCTTTATTATAGCATAATGACAGAAAAAATTTCTCACTTTGATGAGTAAACTTGACGAATACCAAACATCTTTTGATTTATTGCTATAAATATATTAAAATAATAGTCAACAGAAAAGAAGGGATGACTCTTTAGAGGGGAATAGTTTATTGGTAAAATGACATCAGTAATGGTGATGTCATTTTATAGATAGACGATAAATAAAACGATGACAAAATCAAAAAAACAAAAAAAAGGACGAACACGTCGTCCAACTAAGGCTGATTTGGAACGCCAAGCAGCCATTAGACGTTTATTAACGACATTATTAACAGCTTTTATTTTCTTTTTTGCGATTTTTCAGCTAGGTCGTTTTGGCGTGACCACCTATAATCTCATCCGTTTTGTCGTCGGGAGCTTGGCTTATCCAGTCATGTTTGTCTTGTTAATTTATTTATTCGGCATCAAATGGTTAAAACAAATGACAGGCTTAATAAGTGGTAGCTTGATTTTTTTCATTGGCTTGTTATTGGAATGGCATGCTTATCTTTTTAGTCTAACGAATTTGGCTCGACAAGATGTTTTTGCGGGAACCTTTGACCGTTTAACCAGTGATTTGCTAACGTTTCAAACCAAACAATTTGTTGGTGGTGGTTTATTGGGTGCCTTGATTTACAAGCCTGTAGCCTTTCTTTTTTCTAATATCGGTGCCTTTTTGATTGGTGGTTTATTTATTCTGTTAGGCTTGTTTCTGATAAGCCCTTGGGAATTGTTGGATCTCATCAATGGCTTTAAAGTCAGATGGGCTAAATGGCAGGCTACTCATGAACTGAGAAAGCAAGAACGTTTTTTGGAGCGTGAGGAAAAACGACAAGCTCAAGCCAGTCTTTTGGCTGAAAAGATGGCAGAAAAACAAGTCGATTTTGAAACCGGAGAAATTCTTGAACCTCAGAGTGTTATGTCAGAAGCTGAAATTATCTCGTATGAAGACGATAGTCTTTGGCAAGAAGAACCAGTTTATGACGAGGAATGGTTGGCAGATTCGATAGTTGATGATGAGAGAGATTTTGCTTTTACGACCAAGGAAAACTTGTTTTATCAACTTCCTAATCTAGATTTGTTTGCACCGGATAAGCCAAAAAATCAAAATCGAGAGAAAAAATTGGTTCGAGATAATATCAAGATTTTGGAAGAAACCTTTGCCAGTTTTGGCATAAAAGTTGTAGTGGAGCGAGCAGAGATTGGGCCTTCTGTAACCAAGTATGAAATCAAACCAGCCGTAGGGGTTCGAGTGAATCGTATTGCCAATTTGGCGGATGATTTAGCCTTGGCACTAGCTGCCAAAGATGTGCGCATTGAGGCTCCTATTCCAGGGAAGTCCTTGGTCGGTATCGAAGTGCCTAACTCAGAGATTGCCACCGTGTCGTTTCGTGAGTTGTGGGAACAATCAAAAACCGATCCCAAAAAACTCTTGGAAGTTCCCTTGGGTAAAGCAGTCAATGGAACCGCAAGGAGTTTTGATTTGGCTCGCATGCCCCATCTCCTAGTGGCAGGATCTACAGGTTCTGGTAAGTCAGTTGCAGTTAATGGTATTATTTCCAGCATCTTGATGAAGGCAAGACCAGATCAAGTTAAGTTCATGATGATTGATCCTAAAATGGTAGAATTATCTGTTTATAATGACATTCCCCACCTTTTAATTCCTGTTGTAACTAATCCTCGAAAGGCCAGCAAGGCCTTGCAGAAGATTGTGGCTGAAATGGAACATCGTTATGAACAGTTCAGTCAATTAGGTGTTCGCAACTTGGAAACCTATAATAGTAAAATTGAGGCTTACAATGCTCAATCTGATCAAAAATATATTCCCTTGCCACTTTTGGTGGTCATTGTTGATGAATTGGCAGACTTAATGATGGTGGCTAGTAAGGAAGTTGAAGATGCTATTATTCGTTTGGGTCAAAAAGCGCGTGCCGCTGGTATTCACATGATTTTGGCAACCCAACGCCCATCGGTTGATGTAATCAGTGGCTTGATTAAGGCTAATGTCCCATCGCGAGTTGCCTTTGCTGTGTCTAGTGGGACAGATAGTCGTACAATTTTAGATGAAAATGGTGCGGAAAAACTTCTAGGACGAGGAGATATGCTTTTTAAGCCTATTGATGAAAACCATCCAGTTCGCCTACAAGGTTCTTTTATTTCAGATGATGATGTCGAACGTATTGTCAACTATATTAAATCTCAGGCAAGGGCAGATTATGACGAGAATTTTGATCCGGGTGAGGTGTCAGAAGATGAGATGAGTGGATCATCTTCTGGGCAAGGCGATCCCTTGTTTGAAGAGGCCAAGCGTCTTGTTATTGAAACGCAAAAAGCAAGTGCTTCAATGCTTCAACGTCGCTTGTCTGTTGGCTTTAACCGTGCTACTCGTCTGATGGAAGAATTGGAAGAAGCTGGTATTATTGGTCCAGCCGAAGGTACGAAACCTCGTAAAGTTTTACAAAGTTAAAATAAATAAGGTTGAAACAACATTGTTTCAACCTTATTTTAAAAGAAAAATCATTACCAACATGCCCAAGTAAAAAACTAAAGTGACCAGAAAACCAGTTCGCCAAAAAAGTTTGAAAAAAGCCTTGTAAGAAAAATAGTTTGGCTGTTTGTTTAAGAGCCAAAAGCTCACAAAGATAGCCAACAAGGATAATAAAATCAAATAATGGGGTAACAGAGAATGGAGAAAAAATTGTTTAGAGAGAAAAAAAGCAGCAACTGAGAGAGCTGGGAAAGCTAAATCAGGAAATTTCAGCCCCAGTCTATGTAGTTGACAAAATTTAGTGATTAGGAAAGATACTAATGGAATTAAAACAAAGAGAGCTGTAGCCACAATTTTATAAATCATCATATCCTTATTGTAGCTTGAAAAAGTGAAATTGTAAATGCAAATGCTATAATAAAGACGTGAAATTAAAGAAAAAAACAATTATAAGTCCTTTGGGTCAGCTCATTATTATTGCTGATGACAAATCTCTATACACCTTGACTTTCAGTGATAGTTCCAACCAATCCAGTTTACTGGAAAAAATCTGTCGGCAGACCGGTGCTATTATTGAAGAAGGGACAAATGATATGATTGAGCAAGTCATCATAGATTTGCAGGCTTATTTTGCTGGCAAGTCCGTGTCCTTTAATCTGCCAATGACCTTGATTGGCACAAGTTTTCAGCAGACAGTCTGGAAGCTATTGTCAGTGATTCCTTATGGGGAAACCGTCAGTTATAAAAGCCTAGCTTTACAATTGGGAGATGTCAAAAAAGCACGAGCTGTTGCCAATGCTTGTCGGCAAAATCCAATTTTAATTCTTATTCCTTGTCACCGTGTCATTGCCAGTAATGGCAAACTAGGTGGTTATGTGGCAGGTTTGACCAAGAAAATGAACTTATTAAATCTTGAAAAAGAAGCTCAGTGTAAATTTTTTTTAAAAAATCAAGTAAAATTCTTGCAAAAGAAATTAGGATAGGTTATACTAAAAAAGTATGCTTTAGGGCATATCTGTGGGAGGTAAAAATCTATAATTAATTACCGCCAAAACCACAACAGGAGGATTTAGAAAATGGCTAAAAAAGTCGAAAAACTCGTTAAACTTCAAATTCCTGCTGGTAAAGCAACACCAGCTCCACCAGTTGGACCAGCACTTGGTCAAGCAGGAATCAACATCATGGGATTCACTAAAGAATTTAATGCTCGTACAGCTGATCAAGCTGGCATGATCATCCCAGTAGTTATCACTGTTTATGAAGATAAATCATTTGATTTCGTAACAAAAACACCTCCAGCTGCAGTTCTTTTGAAGAAAGCTGCTGGTGTTGAAAAAGGTTCAGGTACACCAAACACGACTAAAGTTGCTTCAGTAACTCGTGCACAAGTACAAGAAATTGCTGAAACTAAAATGCCAGATTTGAACGCTGCTAGTCTTGAAGCTGCAATGCGTATGATCGAAGGTACTGCTCGTTCTATGGGATTCACTGTTACTGACTAATAGTAAGCCCCATTTACCCGCAAGACTTCATCAGCAGATGAGCGACGTGGGAGATGAAAATCGTTAAAACCACATACAAGGAGAAAGAAAAAATGGCTAAAAAAAGCAAACAACTGCGTGCTGCACTTGAGAAAATCGACAGCACTAAAGCTTACAGCGTAGAAGAAGCTGTAGCACTTTCAAAAGAATTGAACTTTGCAAAATTTGATGCAACTGTAGAGGTTGCTTACAACCTTAACATTGACGTTCGTAAAGCTGACCAACAAATCCGTGGTGCAATGGTATTGCCAAACGGAACTGGTAAAACAGCTCGTGTCCTAGTTTTTGCGCGTGGAGCTAAAGCTGAAGAAGCTAAAGCAGCAGGTGCAGACTTCGTTGGTGAAGAAGACCTAGTTGCTAAAATCAACGATGGTTGGATGGACTTCGATGTTGTTATCGCAACACCAGATATGATGGCTCTTGTTGGACGTCTTGGACGTGTCCTTGGACCACGTAACTTGATGCCAAACCCTAAAACTGGTACAGTAACAATGGATGTTGCTAAAGCAGTTGAAGAGTCTAAAGGTGGTAAAATCACTTACCGTGCTGATAAAGCAGGTATCGTTCAAGCGATTATCGGTAAAGTGTCATTTGACGCTGACAAACTTGTTGAAAACTTTAAAGCTTTCAACGATGTCATGGTTAAAGCGAAACCATCAACAGCTAAAGGAACTTACATGACTTCTGTTACCATCACAACAACTCAAGGTGTTGGTATCAAAGTTGATCCAAACTCATTATAATCTATTAAAATCTCGTCTTTGGACGGGATTTTTTCTTATTTTTCTATGATATTGATTAAGAAAAAGACAGGAGAAAATTTTATCTAGTTGTGACTAGGTAAATGCGTTAAAATATGGTAAAATAATAGGGATAAAATAAGGAGTAAAGAAATAGTGAAACCAAAATATAAGCGTGTATTGATTAAGTTGTCCGGCGAAGCTTTGGCAGGTGAAAAAGGGATTGGTATCAATCTACCAACCGTTCAAGAAATGGCCAAAGAGATTCAAGAAGTAGCAGCATCAGGTGTGCAGATTGCCTTGGTTATCGGTGGTGGTAATCTTTGGCGTGGTGAACCAGCTGAGCAAGCTGGCATGGATCGTGTTCAGGCTGATTACACTGGAATGTTGGGAACTGTGATGAATGCTCTTGTGATGGCAGATAGTTTGCAACAGTATGGCGTTGACACACGCGTTCAAACGGCAATTGCCATGCAACAAATTGCTGAACCTTATGTGCGTGGTCGTGCCTTGCGTCATTTAGAAAAAGGACGAATTGTTATCTTTGCTGCAGGAACAGGTTCTCCTTATTTTTCTACAGACACAACAGCAGCCCTTCGTGCAGCTGAAATTCAAGCAGATGCCATTCTTATGGCTAAAAATGGTGTTGATGGGGTTTATAACGATGACCCACGCAAGAATGCAGATGCTATTAAATTTGATGAATTGACTCACATGGAAGTTCTCAAACAAGGCTTGAAGATTATGGATTCAACTGCTAGCTCTTTATCGATGGATAATGATATTGACTTGGTTGTTTTTAATCTAAATGAGTCAGGTAACATCAAACGTGTTGTTTTTGGTGAAAATATCGGAACAACGGTTTCAAATAAAAAAGGATAAAAGGAAGAAAAATTATGGCTAACCCAATTATTGAAAAAGCACAAGAACGTTTTCAACAATCACACCAATCACTTGGTCGTGAGTTTGCTAGTATTCGTGCAGGTCGTGCAAACGCTAGTTTATTAGATCGTATTCAAGTAGAGTATTACGGTGCACCAACCCCCTTGAATCAATTGGCATCAATCACTGTACCAGAAGCTCGTGTGCTGTTAATCACCCCATTTGACAAATCTGTTTTGAAAGAAATTGAGCGTGCTATCAATGAATCTGATTTGGGAATCAACCCAGCCAATGATGGCTCAGTTATTCGTTTGGTAATCCCAGCCTTGACTGAAGAAACACGTCGTGAATTGGCCAAGGATGTGAAAAAAGTTGGTGAAAATGCTAAGATTGCTATTCGTAATATTCGCCGTGATGCGATGGACGAGGCTAAAAAGCAAGAAAAAAATAAAGAAATTACAGAAGATGAATTAAAAGTCTTAGAAAAAGACATTCAAAAAGTGACTGATGATGCCGTGAAGCACATCGATCAAATGACAGCTAACAAGGAAAAAGAATTGTTAGAAGTTTAAGAACAGACTTGAGCGGGATTTCCGAGAAATCCTGCTTTTTTGGCAAAAAGGAAAGGAAAGGATTTGGCAGTTGTTCAAATCTAAGAAGATATGGAAAAATTACTAGCAAGAGAAGTAACAGGTCTTGTGACCGATGAAAATCAGGATTTTTACTTTGTTCAAAAAGAAGGGGTCACTCTGGCCCTATCAAAAAGTGAAGGTCAGCATGAACTAGGAGAGATGGTTAAAGGCTTTGTCTATACTGATATGCGACAAAAATGGCGTTTGACGACTTTGCCAGTCACTGCAAGTCGGACCACTTATGGTTGGGGAGTGGTAACAGAAGTTCGTCGTGATCTAGGTGTTTTTGTTGATACAGGTTTGCCAGATAAAGAAGTCGTTGTATCCTTAGATATTTTACCAGAACTCAAG
Organism: Streptococcus sp. sy018; assembly: GCF_007859185.1. Classification (NCBI taxonomy): domain Bacteria; kingdom Bacillati; phylum Bacillota; class Bacilli; order Lactobacillales; family Streptococcaceae; genus Streptococcus; species Streptococcus sp. sy018. The sequence continues at coordinate 70,107 of NZ_VOHN01000005.1, forward strand.
GAGCTTTGGCCTAAAAAGGGCGATAAACTCTATGTCTGTCTTGATGTGGATAAAAAAGGACGAATTTGGGCTATACCTGCTCAGCCAGAAGTTTTTCAAAAATTAGCAGGACCAGCCTATGACAATATGCAAAATCAGCAGTGGCCAGCCATTGTCTATCGTTTGAAATTGTCTGGCACCTTTGTCTATCTGCCTGAAAATAATATGTTAGGCTTTATCCACCCTAGCGAACGTTACCAAGAGCCACGTCTTGGTCAGGTGTTAGATGCTCGTGTGATAGGTTATCGTGCCGTGGATCGGACCTTGAACTTGTCCTTGAAACCTCGTTCATTTGAGATGTTGGAAAATGACGCTCAGATGATTTTGACCTATCTACAGGCCAATGGAGGCTTTATGACACTGAATGATAAATCTTCGCCAACCGATATAAAAGCCACTTTTGGCATTTCCAAAGGACAGTTTAAGAAGGCTTTGGGTGGTTTGATGAAGGCAGGTAAAATCAAACAAGATAGTTTGGGAACAGAATTGATTGATTAGGGCTAAAATCTCGGTTTTTCTGAGATTTTTTGCTACAATAAAGAAAACTAAGGAGGTAAGTTTATGGAAAGAGCGATTTTTGCAGGTGGTTGTTTTTGGTGTATGGTGCAACCATTTGAAGAAACCAAGGGTGTTTTGTCAGTTCGCAGTGGCTATACGGGTGGGCATGTGCCTAATCCCACTTATGAACAAGTGTGTTCTAAAACGACAGGTCATACAGAGGCGGTTGAGATTATCTTTGATCCGAGCCTGTTGTCTTATGCTGACTTAGTTGAGTTGTACTGGCGACAAACAGATCCTACAGATGCCTTTGGACAATTCCAAGATCGTGGTGACAGTTACAGACCTGCCATTTTTTATACCAGTGAAGCACAACGAGAAATTGCTGAAAAATCAAAGGAAAATTTAGCGAATTCTGGACGATTTGCTCAGCCAATCGTGACGACGATTGAACCCGCTCAGACCTTTTATGAAGCAGAAGAGTATCATCAAGATTTTTATAAAAAAGATCCGTTCCGCTATGCCTTGTCTAGTAAAATTCGTCATGATTTCTTGGAGAAAAACTGGTCATGAGAAAATCTTTCTACACTTGGTTGATGACTCAGAGAAATTCGAAAAGTCAAGAAGCAGTTGCCATTTTGGCAGATTTTGTTTTTGACGATAGTACCTTTCCCAAGCATAGCAATGAGTTTGAAGTAATTAGTCGTTATTTAGAAGACGAAGCGAGTTTTGCCTTTAATCTCAGTGAATTTGATCGCATTTGGGAGGATTATTTGGCTCATTAAGGAGCCATGAAGGAGTGTTAGTTGCAAGAGAAAACAATAGATATCAAGTTAAATCATCCTGAAGATGCCTTGGCACTTTTTGGGAGCAATGAACGGCATTTAGGATTATTAGAAGAGCAGTTGGCAGTGACCATTCATGTTGGAACGGAATGGTTGCAGGTTCTTGGCTCAGCAGAAGCCGTAGAACAAACACGTTTGGTCATTCAAGCTCTTTTGGTCTTGGTAGGACGTGGCATGTTGATCAATACATCTGATGTGGTGACGGCTATTTCTATGGCGAAAAATGATGAGATTGACAAATTTATTGCTCTGTATGAAGAGGAAATCATCAAGGATTTTTCGGGTAAACCCATCAGAGTTAAGACTTTGGGGCAAAAGATTTATACTGACAGTGTCAAAAATCATGATATTGTGTTTGGGATTGGCCCTGCTGGGACTGGAAAAACCTTTTTAGCAGTGACCTTGGCAGTGACTGCTCTTAAACGTGGGCAGGTTAAGCGAATTATCCTAACGCGTCCAGCCGTTGAAGCAGGTGAAAATCTAGGCTTTCTGCCTGGTGATTTGAAAGAAAAGGTTGATCCTTATCTGCGTCCAGTCTATGATGCCCTGTATCGAATTTTGGGCAAAGAGCAAACCACTCGATTGATGGATCGAGAAATCATCGAGATTGCTCCCTTAGCTTATATGCGTGGTCGAACCTTGGATGATGCCTTTGTCATTCTTGATGAAGCCCAAAATACAACCATCATGCAGATGAAGATGTTTTTAACACGTCTTGGGTTTCAATCTAAGATGATTGTCAATGGAGATGTCAGTCAGATTGATTTGCCTAAAAATGTTAAGTCAGGCTTGATTGATGCCACTGAAAAATTAGCCAAGGTCAGAGCTATTGATTTTGTACATTTTTCAGCCAAGGATGTGGTGCGTCACCCTGTCGTAGCTGAAATTATCAAGGCTTATGAGGAGTGACATGACAGACTACATTTCTTTTATCCGCTCTAAAGTTGGTCACGATAAGGTGTTTCTCAACTTTTCAGTGGGCATTTTGACTGACCAAGCAGGTCGTATTCTTCTCCAAAAACGGTCTGACTTTGTTGGTACTTGGTCATTGTTAGGTGGTTGTTGGGAACTAGGCGAAAGTTCGATTGATGCACTCAAGCGAGAGTTTATGGAAGAGTCGGGTATTGAGATTGACGTTTTAGAGTTGCTCAACGTTTACACTAACTATGAAGAGAACTATCCAAATGGCGACGTGGCTCAGACAGTCGGATTTCTTTATCGAGTCAAAGCAGTTACGGACTTTGGCATCACAGGCTTTACTAATGAAGAAACGTTAGCTTTAAATTTTTTCTCGGAGAAGGATTTAAGTCAAATCAAAATCATTAGTCCCCAGCAAGAATTGATGATTAAAGAATATTTTACCAATAGTTTTGGGTTAGGGCATTGAAGGTAAGTTTTAATACAGTTCTTTCAGAATGAGAAGATTAGAGTTTTGATACAGTTGTCTGTCAAAAGTATGGGAGATATTATCATGGAAATAATGGCTATGCCTAACAAAGAAACATTGATTTTTTATAATCAAGTTCGTCCTTGGATTGTTTCAGGTGAGATGAAAAATGGTATTATGAATTATAGATTTTCTGAGGATACTCCAAAGGAAATTTTAGATTTATTTAGTGAGATTAAAAGTAATCTTAACCATCCGTGTATACGTGTATAATGATTTATTAAAAAATTAAGGAGGTATTATCATGGAAATAATGGCTATGCCTAGCAAAGAATTGTTGATTTTTCATAATGAAATTGATGAGTGGGTTGAACGAGTTTATCCAGACAAAACAAATCCACGAGTGAGATTCAAAAAGGAAACCCCTCAATCAGTTTTAGATCTATTTGATAGTATTAAGTCGAAGATTGGTTTTGACTATGCCTAGCAAAGAATTGTTGATTTTTACAAAACAAATCCGTCATTCTGAAATCTTAAGGCTTTATCAAGATATTAAAGTCAAAACTAGATTTTGTTTACTAAAATAATCAAGCTTTATCCATCTTAATAAACTTGTTACGTTTTAAAATACATGACTTTTGATATTTATCGTTAGTGTTGCTATGCAACTCAATAATGTGCGATGATCGGAGACTTCTACCGTCTATTTCTCTATAAAATATTTAGCCTGTTGTTTTTTCAAATTTTGAAAAAGCTAACTGTTGAAAGGATGACTTGTGAAAATCTTAGATGCTAAAAACTTCAATCACCGTCTAGTGATGACTTTAGATCAAGCTTTACCAGAGAATTTTGCAAACCATTCTCAAGTTTCTGTTGATGGTCATGTTTTCAAGGATGCTTTAATTGCAATGATTTCAGGTCAAACGTCACGTCGTGTATTGTCTGTTCAATGTGATGATTTTGTTGATGTTTTAGGGAAAGAATTGACTATTATAGATGCTTAGGAGGAAAGGTTGATGGCCAAACTCGATCGACAACTGATTTCCCTCTATAAAATTAAAGATTCTGATACGCTTCGTCAATATTTAGCAGTAAGTGGAACTTGTAAGGGTGTAGCGACAGTAGATAAAGTGACATTGGTTTATAGCTATGAGGGTGATGCATTAGGTAAATTTGAACATTTTGTTAAGGACACCTTGTTGCGTAGTGTGATACAAAATAAGGTCTTGCCTGATAAAATTGTTCATGGTTTTGGATGATAGGCTAATCTATCTACAATAGGAGACTATTATTCTTGAATGGCAGCAGTTTCAGACACTTATATAACTGGTTGAGTTAAATCGTCTTATCTCAGTGGTAGCAATTAGCAGGTTAGAGTTGACCTGCTTTTTATGTTGTGGGAGTGTAGATTATTTAGAAAAGTCTTATCGTCAAAAAATCTGTCGTTACAATTAGGCAGAATTTTAGATTGAATGATTAGCTGATAAGTTATATAATAGTAACATTAACGATAGGAAAGATGTCAATGAATATTCAACAATTACGCTATGTGGTGGCTATTGCTCGCAGTGGAAGCTTTCGTGAGGCAGCTAGTAGTTTATTTGTCAGCCAACCTAGTTTATCGGTAGCGGTCAAAGACTTGGAAGAAGAACTAGGATTTAAAATCTTTAATCGACTAGCGACAGGTGTGGTCTTGACTAAGCGTGGAAAAGTTTTTTTAGAAAAAGCACAAAAGCTCGTTACCAACTTTGAAAGTTTTGAAAATCAATATTCTCAGCTAATTGGACGAGATAAAGAGTTTTCGATTGCTAGTCAGCACTATGATTTTTTACCGATTCTGATGCTAGAATTTACAAGGACTTACCCTGAGTACAATCAGTTTCGACTGTTTGAGTCAACGACTGTTCAGATTCTTGATGAAGTGGCTGAAGGCTACAGTGAGTTGGGTTTGATTTATCTTAATGAGCAAAACCGTTCGAATCTCTTAACTAAAATGGAGCAAGATGGTTTGGAATTTGTTGATTTAACCAATTTTCAAACCCATATTTATCTGCGATCAGATCATCCATTGACGGCAAAAGATACGTTAACGATTGATGATTTGGCTAATTTACCTACCGTACGTTTTACCCAAGAAAAAGACGAATATCTCTATTATTTTGAGCATTTAGTTGATCGTAGTCAAAGTTCCACGATTTTCAATGTGACAGACCGAGCCACTCTAAACACGCTTTTACTAGGAACAGATGCCTATGCGACTGGTTCAGGTTTTGTGGAGCAAAAGTCGGATCAGATTGTGACACGTCCACTAGCAGACGATTCGCTCAATCAGTTAGTCTATGTGAAGCGTTCTGAGATGGCTTTGTCGCCTTGTGCAGCACGTTTTGTTGAGGTCATGTCGGCTTATTTCGGGCATAATAAAGAAGAGGATGAGGCATGAGAAAGGTGATTATATCTCTTAGTATTTTACTTTTGCTTGGTTTAGATCAGTTAGTTAAATTTTGGGTGGTAGCTCAGATTAGCCTAGGTCAGTTAAGAACGTTTTTACCAGGTTTAGTTAGTCTAACTTATTTGAGAAATTATGGGGCAGCTTTTTCCATGCTTCAAAACCAATATGCTCTATTTTTCTTGGTGACATTTGTTGTCATAGGAGGAGCTAGCTATTATCTGTATCGACAGTTAAATGGCTCGTGGTGGCAAATTTGGGGGTTGGTTTTGATTATTGCAGGTGGTTTGGGAAATTTTGTTGATCGTCTGCGTCAAGGTTATGTGGTTGATATGTTTCAATTTGATTTCGTTGATTTTGCTATTTTTAATGTAGCAGATATCTACTTGACCTTTGGTGTTTTATTATTGTTATTGGTGTTTTGGAGAGAAGAAAATGAAAATTGAAATTCATGAGCAAGTAGTTGGTAGTCGATTAGACAAGGTTTTAGCCGATTTGACCTCCCTATCACGTTCTCAAGCGAATGAGGCGATTAAAGATGGAATGGTTTTGGTTAACCATCAAGTTAAAAAAGCCAAATATGCTGTGCAGTTAGGGGATTGTATTACTTATCAACTACCTGAAGAAAAAGAAGTAGCGTATGTCGCAGAAAATCTTCCTTTGGATATTATTTATGAAGATAACCATGTTGCAGTCGTGAACAAACCTCAAGGTATGGTGGTGCACCCGTCAGCCGGTCATGTCTCAGGGACTTTGGTTAATGCACTGCTTTACCACATCAAAGATTTATCAACTATCAATGGGGTTGTGCGTCCAGGGATTGTTCACCGTATTGATAAGGATACATCGGGTCTGTTAATGATTGCAAAAAACGACCAAGCCCATCAAGCCTTGGCGAATGAACTTAAAGAAAAAAAATCTCATCGACAGTATTTAGCCTTGGTTCATGGCAATCTACCAAATGATCGTGGTGTGATTGAAGCACCGATTGGTCGCAGTGACAAGGATCGTAAAAAACAAGCCGTGACGGCTAAGGGCAAGGAAGCCGTGACACGTTTTCAAGTCTTGGAACGCTTTGGCGACTATACTTTAGTATCAGTTGTTTTGGAAACTGGTCGTACCCATCAAATTCGTGTTCACATGGCTTATATTGGTCATCCAGTGGCAGGAGATCCGTTATATGGCCCCAGAAAAACATTTAAAGGACAAGGTCAATTTCTTCATGCTCAAACCTTGGGATTTACTCATCCAGTAACGAGCGACTTTTTGACATTTGAAACAGATGTCCCTGAAATTTTCAAAGAAACTTTGGACAAATTGAGATCAAGCAACCAGTAATCTTGATGTATATAATAAAAAGCTAGGCTAAAGTCCTAGCTTTTTATTTGCCAAATATTTTTTGGAAAAATGATTTTTTAGCAGTGGGTTGTTGGGTGGTTTCAGGTTCTTGTGGGAGATAGTCGCTGATGTTGTTGTAGTCTAAATTGACGGCATGGTCGGTATGGACAATCAAAGCAAAGGGTGATTGAGCTTGACTTTCATTGACAATGGTTGCACTAGCTTCTTGTTCTTGAGCTAGTTTAAGGTAGGTCATTTGCTGTTTCAGGTCTAGTTTAGGCGAGATTTTGACAGAGATAGGTGTGTGCTGACTGCTGATTTGTCGTAAGATTTGGGGAAAATTGCAGATAACAGTGTCCTTACTTGCGTCATCTATTTTAAGAGCCAAAATCACTCGTTCTTCAAAGGTTCCCAAAAAATAGCGTTGTTGGTCAGGGTCTAGACGGTGTTCTGCCGTAGCAGCCTCCAAAATTTTTTGTTCAAGATTTTCCATAATAACTCCTTAACATGATGTCTTTAAATTATTGTATCATCAAACTATGAGTAAAACCAGTTTTCGTGTCCTTTCAAATGATTTTTTCAAAAGATGTTGTCTTTGGTTTGCTTAATGTTTAGAATTATGATATGATAAAAAAGTAACAAATTAAACTCATAAGGAGAGTAATATAATGTCAATTATTACTGATGTTTACGCTCGCGAAGTCCTTGACTCACGCGGTAACCCAACACTTGAAGTAGAAGTTTATACTGAATCAGGTGCTTTCGGACGTGGTATGGTTCCTTCAGGAGCTTCTACTGGTGAGCATGAAGCAGTTGAACTTCGTGATGGTGATAAATCACGTTACCTAGGTCTTGGTACTCAAAAAGCAGTGGACAACGTTAACAATGTGATTGCAGAAGCACTTATTGGTTATGATGTTCGTGATCAACAAGCAATCGACCGTGCCATGATCGCTCTTGACGGTACACCAAACAAAGGTAAACTTGGTGCGAATGCTATTCTTGGTGTTTCTATTGCTGTTGCTCGTGCAGCTGCAGATTACCTTGAAGTGCCACTTTACAGCTACCTTGGTGGTTTCAATACAAAAGTTCTTCCAACACCTATGATGAACATTATCAACGGTGGTTCACACTCAGATGCTCCAATTGCATTCCAAGAGTTTATGATTATGCCAGTTGGTGCACCAACTTTCAAAGAAGGACTTCGTTGGGGTGCAGAAGTATTCCATGCCCTTAAGAAAATCCTTAAAGAACGTGGTCTTGTGACAGCTGTTGGTGATGAAGGTGGATTTGCACCTAAGTTTGAAGGAACTGAGGATGGGGTAGAAACAATTCTTAAAGCTATTGAAGCTGCTGGTTATGAAGCAGGTGAAAATGGTATCATGATTGGTTTTGACTGTGCGTCATCAGAATTCTACGATAAAGAGCGTGGTGTTTACGATTATACTAAATTTGAAGGGCCAGGAGCTGCTGTTCGTACATCAGAAGAGCAAATTGCTTACCTTGAAGAATTGGTTAACAAATACCCAATCATTACAATCGAAGATGGTATGGATGAAAATGACTGGGACGGCTGGAAAGCTCTTACAGAGCGTCTTGGCGATCGCGTTCAATTGGTTGGTGATGACTTCTTCGTAACAAATACAGAATATCTTGCAAAAGGTATTAAAGAAGGTGCAGCTAACTCAATACTTATCAAAGTTAACCAAATCGGTACATTGACTGAAACATTTGAAGCTATTGAAATGGCTAAAGAAGCTGGTTACACTGCAGTTGTGTCACACCGTTCAGGTGAAACTGAAGATTCAACAATTGCTGACATCGCAGTTGCAACTAATGCTGGTCAAATCAAAACAGGTTCATTGTCACGTACAGACCGCATTGCTAAATACAATCAATTACTTCGTATCGAAGATCAACTTGGAGAAGTTGCAGAATACAAAGGTATCAAGTCATTCTACAACTTGAAAAAATAATTGATCATAGAGCTCTCTAATCTTGTTTAGAGAGCTTTTATTGTTTTAATGAGCAATAAAAAAGTCATGCGATTATTTAATAGAGGAGATCCGATGAATAAAATATTAAAGTCAGGTTTATTCAATAGATGTTTAAAATTTTCTATTCGTAAATTGTCAGTAGGAGTTGCGTCGTTAGTGATAGGAGCATTCTGGGTTGGAAGTTCTGCAACACCAACTTTTGCGGATACCGTTACTACAGGGGATTTGACCCATAGTCCTTTGGTGCAATATCACTATGTGACCCAAGATGAGTTGACGGCTGAAGAAGAACAATTGATTCAAAATGGCTTGCCCCAAAATCATGATGTGCATTGTCATAACTACTATTTGGTGTATCGTCCAACGAGCCAAGGTATTCTGCCAAAAACAGCGAGTGAGTCTCTGTCACTTTTGACCATGGCAGGTGAAGTCTTGTTTGTCGTTTTAGGGCTTAGTGTCATTGTAACCAGTAAGGGTAAAAAGGAACGCATAGTTTCTTCGATTATGTTAATTACCCTGTCAGGTACGATTTTCATGCCGAGCATTCAGGCCTTGCAAACTCAAAAATTATCAGCTTATAACCAAGTTTATCAAGTATCTACAGGTGATAAGCTGCCAGAGATTGCTGAAATCCCAGGTTATCAGTATGTTGGCTACATTTCATTATGTGGTTGTCAGGCGAAAGATAGTCAAACCAGTACTCAATTATTACCAGAGTTGCCAGTAGAGCCATCATCAGACGTGAGTCGTGCTTCATCTGTGTCGGCAGTTGATACATTGCCAAGTTCAGCAACTCAAATTGAGGCAACCGGAGAAAGTGTGGTTGAAGAATCTGTGTCAGAAACGGAAGTGCTTCTAGCAGATTCAACAACATCAAGTTCATCAGAGGTTACCCCAGTCGTTAAACCGACTGTTCCAGAGTCATCTAAGTCAGAAACGGTTGAGAGCGAGGTCGTATCAGTTCCATCTTCAACCCAAGCGATTGTTAAAGAAGAAGTGGTGTCAGTTCCATCTTCAACCCAATCGGTTGTTAAAGAAGAAGTAGTGTCAGTTCCATCTTCAACTCATTCGGTTGTTAAAGAAGAAGTAGTATCAGTTCCATCTTCAACCCAAGCGATTGTTAAAGAAGAAGTAGTATCAGTTCCATCTTCAACCCAGGCGATTGTTAAAGAAGAAGTGGTATCAGTTCCATCTTCAACCCAAGCGATTGTTAAAGAAGAAATGGTGATAACAGTTCCAACGTCAACGGAAGTCATTATTAAAGAAGACGTAGTGACAACAATTCCAACTGAATCAACTCTTATTGAAACCAGTGAAACAACGATTTCAACAGAGAATGAAGCAGGTGAAGTTGAGACGTCAGTGACAGAAGTTGAGACAGTGGTGACGGTTCCGACTTCTACAGAAGTAGTGACAGAAGTTGAGACAGTGGTAACGGTTCCGACTTCTACAGAAGTAGTGACAGAAGTTGAGACAGTGGTAACGGTTCCGACTTCTACAGAAGTAGTGACAGAAGTTGAGACAGTGGTGACGGTTCCGACTTCTACAGAAGTAGTGACAGAAGTTGAGACAGTGGTAACGGTTCCGACTTCTACAGAAGCTGTGACAGAAGTTGAGACAGTGGTAACGGTTCCGACTTCTACAGAAGTAGTGACAGAAGTTGAGACAGTGGTGACGGTTCCGACTTCTACAGAAGCTGTGACTGAAGTTGAACCAGTAGAAGAGTCATCGTCGGGTAGTGAATTGCCAACTTCAAGTTCATCATCCGAAGAATCATCATCGAGTAGTGAATTGCCAGTTTCAAGTTCATCGTCCGAAGAGCCATCGTCAAGTAATGAATTGCCAACTTCAAGTTCATCATCCGAAGAGTCATTGTCAAGTAGTGAATTGCCAACTTCAAGTTCATCATCTGAAGAGTCATCGTCGAGTAGTGAACTACCAGTTTCAAGTTCACCATTAGAAGAATCATCGTCGAGCAGTGAACTACCCATTTCAAGTTCATCGTCTGAAGAGCCATCGTCAAGTAATGAATTGCCAACTTCAAGTTCATCATCCGAAGAGTCATCGTCAAGTAGTGAATTGCCAACTTCAAGTTCATCATCCGAAGAGTCATCATCAAGTAGTGAATTGCCAACTTCAAGTTCATCATCCGAAGAGTCATCATCAAGTAGTGAATTGCCAACTTCAAGTTCATCGTCTGAAGAGTCATCGTCGAGTAGTGAACTACCAGTTTCAAGTTCACCATTAGAAGAATCATCGTCGAGTAGTGAACTACCCGTTTCAAGTTCATCGTCCGAAGAGCCATCGTCAAGTAATGAATTGCCAACTTCAAGTTCATCATCCGAAGAGTCATCGTCAAGTAGTGAATTGCCAACTTCAAGTTCATCATCTGAAGAGTCATCGTCGAGTAGTGAACTACCAGTTTCAAGTTCACCATTAGAAGAATCATCGTCGAGCAGTGAACTACCCGTTTCAAGTTCATCGTCCGAAGAGCCATCGTCAAGTAATGAATTGCCAACTTCAAGTTCATCATCCGAAGAGTCATCGTCAAGTAGTGAAGTGCCAGTTTCAAGTTCATCGTCTGAAGAGTCCTCATCAAGTAGTGAATTGCCAACTTCAAGTTCATCATTAGAAGAGTCCTCATCGAGTAGTGAAGTGACTGAGGAACCGGTTGTTAATAAGGAAGAACTTCGTCAATTAGTGGAAGAAGATAAATCCTTAAAAGAAACGGTTCGCTATGCTTATGCAACCTTAGAAGTTAAACAATCCTATGACGAGTTGTTGGTGAAAGCCCAACAATTGTTACTAGATAATCAAGCTACTCAAGAACAGGTTGATGCAGGCTTATTATCATTGAAAGAAGCCATTGAACGATTAAATGGTCGTCTGTATCGAGAACCAGAACTTGTCTTAACAGGTGTTGAGAAGGACGATGATGGTCGCACGGCTACCTTAACCTTTAGCCTGAGCGATGAAGATGGCACCTACCGTAGTGCTCTTGTTAAGGTTTATCAAGAAGACCAGTTGGTTAAAGAAGTTTCAGTATCAGATATTAGTCAGCCCTTGACAGTAGATGGTTTAGCTTATGAGGTTCCTTACCGCTTTGAAACAGCTTTAACTTATGACTTGCGTGATGGGGACCAAACCAAGACTATTTCGCATGACCAAACAGTGACCCTGGCCTTGAAGCAAGAACCAGAACTTGTCTTAACAGGTGTTGAGAAGGACGATGATGGTCGCACGGCTACTTTAACCTTTAGCCTGAACGATGAAGATGGTACCTACCGTAGTGCCCTTGTTAAGGTTTATCAAGAAGACCAGTTGGTTAAAGAAGTTTCAGTATCAGATATTAGTCAGCCCTTGAAAGTAGATGGTCTAACCTATGAGGTTCCTTACCGCTTTGAAACAGAGTTGACCTATGACCTGCGTGATGGAGACCAAACCAAGACTATTTCGCATGACCAAACAGTGACCCTGGCCTTGAAGCAAGAACCAGAACTTGTCTTGACAGGTGTTGAGAAGGACGATGATGGTCGCACGGCTACCTTAACCTTTAGCCTGAACGATGAAGATGGTACCTACCGTAGTGCTCTTGTTAAGGTTTATCAAGAAGACCAGTTGGTTAAAGAAGTTTCAGTATCAGATATTAGTCAGCCCTTGACAGTAGATGGTTTAACCTATGAGGTTCCTTACCGCTTTGAAACAGCTTTAACTTATGACTTGCGTGATGGAGACCAAACCAAGACTATTTCGCATGACCAAACAGTGACCTTGACCTTGAAGCAAGAACCAGAACTTGTCTTGACAAAGGTTGAGAAGGACGATGATGGTCGCACGGCTACTTTAACCTTTAGCCTGAGTGATGAAGATGGCACCTACCGTAGTGCTCTTGTTAAGGTTTATCAAGAAGACCAGTTGGTTAAAGAAGTTTCAGTATCAGATATTAGTCAGCCCTTGACAGTAGATGGTTTAGCCTATGAGGTTCCTTACCGCTTTGAAACAGCTTTAACCTATGACTTGCGTGATGGAGACCAAACCAAGACGATTTCACATGACCAAACAGTGACCCTGGCCTTGAAGCAAGAACCAGAACTTGTCTTGACAGGTGTTGAGAAGGACGATGATGATCGTACGGCTACCTTAACCTTTAGCCTGAGTGATGAAGATGGTACCTACCGTAGTGCTCTTGTTAAGGTTTATCAAGAAGACCAGTTGGTTAAAGAAGTTTCCGTATCAGATATTAGTCAGCCATTGACGGTAGATGGTTTAGCCTATGAGCTTCCTTATCGCTTTGAAACAGCTTTAACCTATGACTTGCGTGATGGAGACCAAACCAAGACGATTTCACATGACCAAACAGTGACCTTGGCCTTGAAGCAAGAACCAGAACTTGTCTTGACAGGTGTTGAGAAGGACGATGATGGTCGCGCGGCTACCTTAACCTTTAGCCTGAGTGATGAAGATGGTACCTACCGTAGTGCTCTTGTTAAGGTTTATCAAGAAGACCAGTTGGTGAAGGAAGTGTCTGTTACTGACGTTAGTCAGCCATTAACAGTAGATGGTTTAGCTTATGAGGTTCCTTATCGCTTTGAAACAGCTTTAACTTATGACTTGCGTGATGGAGACCAAACCAAGACTATTTCACATGACCAAACAGTGACCCTGGACTTGAAACAAAAGCCGGAATTAACCTTAACACAGGTTGAAAAAGATGATGATGCTCGTACGGCGGCTTTGACTTTCGCCTTGACCGACCCAGACGATACCTACCGTAGTACCCTTATTAAGGTTTATCAAGAAGACCAGTTGGTTAAAGAAGTTTCAGTATCAGATATTAGTCAGCCTTTGACGGTAGATGGTTTAGCCTATGAGGTTCCTTACCGCTTTGAAACAGCTTTAACTTATGACTTGCGTGATGGAGACCAAACCAAGACTATTTCGCATGACCAAACAGTGACCTTGGCCTTGAAGCAAGAACCAGAACTTGTCTTGACAGGTGTTGAGAAGGATGATGATGGTCGCACGGCTACTTTAACCTTTAGTCTGAGTGATGAAGATGGCACCTACCGTAGTGCTCTTGTTAAGGTTTATCAAGAAGACCAGTTGGTTAAAGAAGTTTCAGTATCAGATATTAGTCAGCCCTTGACAGTAGATGATTTAACCTATGAGGTTCCTTACCGCTTTGAAACAGCTTTAACTTATGACTTGCGTGATGGAGACCAAACCAAGACTATTTCGCATGACCAAACAGTGACCTTGGCTTTGAAGCAAGAACCAGAACTTGTCTTGACAGGTGTTGAGAAGGACAACTTAACTAAATCACTTAGCTTGTCGTATCAATTAACCGACCCAGACCAAGCCTATGTTAGTGCAGTGGCTAAGATTTATGATGGAGATAGCTTGGTTAAGGAGCTTGCCTTAACGGATTTGAGCCAGCCAGTAAGGGTTGAAGGATTAGATTACAATATCCCTTATACCATTAAGACCGACTTGGTTTATGACCGTCGTGATGGGGACCAAACCAAAACAGATACTTATGAAGAAACAGTTGAATTAACACTTAAACAAGTGGTGTTCAAGGATTTGACTCAAGTGACCCTTTATAAATATGAGAATAATCAGTTGGTTAAACAAGAGACAGCTAGTCCAACGGATGACTTGTCTGCTTATGTGGTCAAATTAGAATCAGACAAGTATAAGGATGTCTATCTCGCTGTGTCTAGCATCACAGAGGATGGCAAGGTTCGTGTGGTTTGGCCAGAATTGGTTCAGGATAAGACAATTGAAAACATTTATCAAGAAGGTTTGGAGCTAACGCTTGGGCAACAAGTTAATAGCACAGATTACAGCCAGTTAGCACAGTATGAGAGTAGTCGCCAAGTAGCTTATCAAAACATTGAGAAATTATTGCCATTCTACAATAAAGAAATCATTTTAGACTATGGTAATAAGGTGTCAGAATCAAGTAAGCTCTACACGACACCACTGGTCAATGTTGTTCCAATGGTGGATAATGCCTTTGTGACGGATTATTATGGTCAACATGAGCAAATCAATCGTTTGATGTTGCACTATAGTGATGACACAGTAGAATATGTGGACTTGACGGCTGGTCAATTCTTCAAGGATAGTCAGG
>NZ_VOHN01000006.1:0-70068 GCF_007859185.1 Streptococcus sp. sy018
GTAGTTGGGGGTTGCCCCCTGTGAGATAAGGTAGTCGCTTAGCTATTGATATTCCGCCATAGCTCAGTTGGTAGTAGCGCATGACTGTTAATCATGATGTCGTAGGTTCGAGTCCTACTGGCGGAGTAGATGAAGCATTGAGAATAGTCTCAATGCTTTTTATTTTCAGATTATAATAAAAAACTCAAGTTAGAATAAGCTAACTTGAGTTAAATACTAGAACCAGGTAATAAACTAATAGGTAGAATGTAATCTTTATTAACATTTTCTTTGGCGATTTGTTTTAATAAAATTTCAACACAGAGAACAGCAATTTCTTGAATAGGTTGTTTAATTGTTGTCAGTTGAGGAAAATAATTTTCAATAAAATTAGTACCATCATAACCGATGATTTTTAATTGTTCTGGGATTGTAATCTTTAAATCTTGAGCAATTTTCATCACTAAAATAGCTGTTAAGTCATCTGAAACAAAAATACCATCTGGTTTTTCTTTTAGAAGAATATTTTTAATTTCCATTTCTTTACGAATAGCTGAGAAGTGACTAGGAATATTGAAAATCGATGCTTCTGGTAAAATGCTATAAAAACCAGCATGACGCAAACCTGTAGGAGAGTTAGAATTATCATTTCCAGTAATCATAATAATCTTTTGACACCCCACTTTTATTAGATTTTGAGCGGCTAATTTGCCTCCTTCAAAATTATCTGATGCAACGACTGGAATATTTGGTGCGAGATTGCGGTCAAAGGCAACAATGGCTGCTTCGACTTTTTCATAATCATCAATACCAAGATTATGGCTGCTGGAGATGATTCCATCTACTTGATTAGCAGCCAACATTTCTAGGTATTCTTTTTCTTTTTTAGGATCATTTTGACTATTACAAATGATGACCTTATAACCTTGACGAAACAGTTCAATTTCCAGGTATTCAATGAGTTCAGAATAAAAGATGTTGCTGATATTAGGAAAAATGAGTCCAATTAGTTTGGCTGACTTTCCTTGTAGGCTACGAGCGAGATTATTGGGCTTGTAGCCTAGAGTTTTCATGGCATCTTTAACTTTGTTAATTGTTTTTTCAGAAAGGTAGCCTTTGTTGTTAATGACACGAGAAACGGTTGTTGGACTGACTCCAGCTAGTTCAGCAACGTCTGTTAGTTTAGCAACCATGGTGTTATCCTTTCAATTGATAGAAATTTCCTGATATGTTATTAGAATTTAAGTAAATACCAGTCTGTTCTTGATTTGGAAAGACACGACCAGTTAAGACATATTCTCCATCATTGATAAAAATTTCAAAGATTGATTTGTCAACAAACAGGCGTATCTTTGTCTGTTGTTTAGGAATTGAGCAGCTACGGCTTGTACCAAATTCAAGAGCATATTGTTCACCAACTTGAGAGCGATCAATTTGGAATGTTCCCTTTTCAGTATCAAGAGTGATTTTTAGACCATTGCTATTGGTATCAGCAAATAGAAGTAATTTAGCTTGGCTATTTTCAGCGACTTCAAATTCTAGTTCGTAGCAGTTATTGGTGCTTGTTTTATTGGCTAGAATTTCTTGGCTTTGACGTAAGTTTGTCATAGCAGCGACAGGCTGTTGATAGAGTTTACCATTTTTGATGTGTAATTCTTTAACCAGACTCATAGCCCCTTGATAGTCATAAGTATCTGTTGGGTAATCAACGTCTGGTAAGCCAATCCAACTGATAGCATAAGCGGTGCCATCAGGCATGTTAAAGGCTTGAGTGGCATAAGCTTCAAAGCCATAATCAAGATTGTAGATTGGTGAAGGTTTGATGAGCTTAGCTGTTTTTGTGTCTAACGCTTGACATACTTTATAAGTATTTGGATAAATATTGTCATAGTTTAGTTCAGATTTGTCTAGACCTTGGGGACTGTAGAGTAAAACTGGTTGATTGTCAACAAAGACTAAATTTGGACATTCAATCATGTATTCACTGCCAGTGCCAGCAAAGTCTAAATTGCCGACTTCTTGCCACTTGGTAACGTCATTATCAATAGCTTGATATAATTTGATAAAGCCTTGTTTGTCATGATTTTGTGCACCAACGATAGCGTAAAACTGATCTTGATATTTGAAAATTTGTGGATCACGAAAATGTTCAGTAGCATCTGTAGCAGGTGGGATAAGGATGTCTTTAATTTTCTCGATTTGTCCGTCTTTATCCATGAAAGCACCAATTTGTAAAGGGGTACGAACCCAGTTTTCATCGCGAACATTGCCTGTATAGAAGATGAAGAGTTTGTCGTCAACTTCATAGGCTGAGCCAGAATAAGCCCCATGGCTATCTAGTGGTGTATCTGGTTGAATGGTAACACCTGTTTCTGTGAAATGAACAAGGTCAGTACTGGTAGTGTGTACCCATTGTTTCAAACCGTGACTGGCAGCAAAAGGAAAATTTTGATAAAAAAGGTGAAATTTACCGTCAAAATAAGAGAATCCATTGGGGTCATTAAGAAGTCCCATTTTTGCCTCTAGGTGATAATTGGCTCTCCAAGGTGATTTAGCAATATTGTTTTTAATGTCTTGAATTTCTTTTTCAGTCCATTGATGATAAGGCTTGTAACGAATTTCTGTTGGTAAGGTTACCATGAGTTATCCTCTTTCTAATCTAAAATACTTCTTCTAACTCTATAGTAAACGTTTTCTGCTAAAAAATCAATCTTTTTGCTAAATTAAAAAATAATTTCTGCAAAACGCTTGACATATTTTTTAATCATGATAAAATAATAGTTGTAATAACGAGTGAAACGCTTACACTCGGTAAGAAAAATTTATATAGAGGGAGTTTTTTGCAAAATGGATAACAAGCAAATTGCAAAAGAAGTCATCGAGGCTGTCGGTGGTCGTGAGAATGTTAAAAGTGTTGCTCATTGTGCGACACGTTTGAGAATCATGGTTGTTGATGAGTCGAAGATTGACAAAGAAAAAGCAGAAAATATTGAGAAAGTTCAAGGTGCTTTCTTCAATTCAGGTCAATACCAAATGATTTTTGGTACTGGAACTGTTAATAAAATTTATGATGAAGTAGTTGCTTTAGGTTTGCCAACAGCAACGACAGGTGAGCAAAAAGCAGAAGCAGCTCAACAAGGTAACTGGTTCCAACGTGCCGTTCGTACGTTTGGTGATGTTTTCGTTCCAATTATTCCAGCAATTGTAGCGACTGGTTTGTTTATGGGGCTTCGTGGTTTGTTGGGAGCTTTGGGTTATACCTTGCCGGAAGATTTGAATGTTTACTCTCAAATCTTGACAGATACAGCCTTTATTGTTTTACCAGCCTTGGTTGTATGGTCAACTTTCCGTGTATTTGGTGGTAACCAAACAATTGGTCTTGTTTTGGGGATGATGCTAATTGCAGGGCAATTACCAAATGCTTGGGCAGTTGCTTCAGGTGGTGATGTTAAACCCTTGACGTTCTTTGGTTTCATTCCAGTTGTTGGTTTACAAGGATCAGTTTTACCAGCCTTCATCATCGGTATTATTGGTGCTAAGTTTGAAAAAGCGGTACGCAAGGTTGTACCAGAAGTACTTGACTTGCTATTGACACCATTTATCACACTTCTTGTGATGTCATTACTTGGTCTATTTGTGATTGGTCCAGTATTCCATGTGGTTGAAAAAGGTATTCTAGTTGCCACACAAGGCCTACTTGCTTTGCCATTTGGACTTGGTGGTTTGCTAATTGGTGGAGTTCATCAGATTATCGTTGTATCAGGTGTTCATCATATCTTCAATTTACTAGAATCACAATTGGTTGCCAATACAGGTGCTAATCCATTTAACGCTATTATCACAGCAGCAATGACAGCTCAAGGAGCTGCAACAGTAGCGGTTGGTGTGAAAACTAAAAATCCTAAATTAAAAGCTCTTGCTTTCCCAGCAGCTCTTTCAGCCTTTTTGGGAATTACTGAACCAGCTATCTTCGGGGTTAACTTACGTTTCCGTAAGCCATTCTTCTTATCATTGGTTGCAGGTGCTATCGGTGGTGCAGTAGCTTCTATCTTAGGTCTTGCAGGTACAGGATTTGGTATTACAATTATTCCTGGAACGCTTCTTTACCTAAATGGTCAATTGTTCCAATACTTACTAATGGTTGCTGTGTCATTTGCAGCAGGATTTGGTTTGACCTACTTCTTTGGTTATGAAGATGAGGTAAAAGACGTAAAAAAGTCTGAGACACCTCAAGTTGCTCCAGTAGCAGCTACAGAGGTTGTAGTCAAAGAAGAAACGCTTTTAGCTCCACTTGCAGGTCAAGTTGTTGACTTAAAAGACGTTAATGACCCAGTTTTTGCTTCAGAAGCTATGGGTAAAGGAATTGCGATTAAACCAACTGGTAATCAAGTTGTGTCGCCAGTGGATGGAACAGTTGAAATTGCTTTTGAAACAGGTCATGCATATGGGATTAAATCAACTAATGGTACAGAAATTCTTATTCATGTTGGTATTGATACCGTATCAATGAATGGCAAAGGTTTTGTTCAAAACGTGAAAGCCAATCAAACTGTTAAAGCAGGTGATGTGCTTGGAACATTTGATTCTAAAGCGATTGCGGATGCAGGTCTTGATGATACGACAATGGTAATCGTAACCAATACAGCAGATTTTGTAGCAGTTGAAACATTGGCAAGTGGCAATGTTCAAGAAGGTAGTAAGTTATTACAAGTCAAATAAGGGAGTTTTCCCTTCAAATAAAAGGGGTTGATTAACATCAACCTCTTTCTGTATTAAGAATGAGGTAAAATATGACAAAATTATATGGTAGTGTTGAGGCAGGTGGTACAAAGTTTATTTGTGCTGTTGGTAATGAAGACTTTGAAGTCGTTGCGCAAACACAATTTCCAACAACTAAGCCAGAGGAAACCATTGCTAAAACGATTGCTTTTTTTCAACAATTTGATAATTTAGCAGCCGTAGCTGTGGGTTCTTTTGGTCCAATTGATATTGATGAAGCATCAGAAACGTATGGTTATGTGACAAAAACGCCAAAACCAGATTGGTCAAATGTTGATATGATTGGCCCAATGAAAGAAGCCTTACAAGTGCCATTTTACTTTACAACAGATGTTAATAGTTCAGCTTATGGTGAAGTCATTGCTCGCCAGAATGTTGACAATCTGGTTTATTATACCATTGGTACAGGGATTGGAGCAGGTGCTTATCAAAATGGTGAATTCATCGGAGGCGTTGGTCATACAGAGATGGGGCACACTTATATGATGAAACATGATAAGGATCACGATTTTGAGGGAGTTTGTCCTTTCCATAAAGGCTGTTTAGAAGGTTTGGCAGCCGGTCCAAGTCTAGAGGCTCGTACGGGCGTTCGTGGTGAAAATATTCCTGTTGAGCATGATGTTTGGGATAAACAAGCTTATTATATTGCCCAAGCAGCAATTCAAGCAACCATGATGTTTAGACCAGAAGTGATCGTATTTGGTGGTGGGGTTATGGCTCAGGACCATATGATTAAATTAGTTCATCAGCACTTCCTAGACTTGCTCAATGACTATCTACCAATTCCACCAGTAAAAGAGTATATTGTAACGCCTGCAGTGGCTAATAATGGCTCTGCGACCTTGGGTAACTTTGCCCTAGCAAAAAAAGTGGCTAACTAGTCAACTATCTCAGTCCTCACTTAACATTGATTAAGTGGGGATTTAGTTTATGCTAGATTAAGAAATAAGGAAATGTATCATTTAGGTTACAAAAATGAAGAACAGATAACAGAAACTACAATTCCTTTAATAAAGAAAAAATGCCTTTAATTCGTCTGATTTTTATGTTATCATTGTAATCACAATTAGACAAAGAGGAAAAAATTATGTCAAAAAACTTTATTAAAAAATCTCTTTTATTATCAACAATGGCCTTATCGATCTTTGGAGTTAATCAAGTTCAAGCAGAAGAAGGATTGGTTTGGGCACCACGTTCTGTGGAAGAGATTAGAGCAGGTTTAGTTAAAGAAAACAATAAAATTACTTATACGGTTCAATATGGTGATACATTAGGTAGTATTGCAGAAGCAGTTGGGTTAGAAGTCAATGTTTTGGCTAATCTAAATAATATTGCAGATGTTAACTTTATTCTTCCTAATACAGTATTGACAATTACTTATGATAACAATCAAGATGTTAAGACTGTTCAAGTAGATGTTCCTCAAACATCATCAACAGAAGAAATGACTGTCAAAGCTGATTTAATGACTAATGAGGTTATTTTCAAAGATCAAACGGTTAAGGTAAGTGATTTAAAAGCAGATCCAGCTAATCAGGTTGTTCAAACGGTAGCAGTGGCTCAGGATGAAGTGGCTAGCCAAGTTGTTACAACGAATTCTGAAACGCCTGTGGTAGAACAATCACCAGAAGTATCAGTGCCAACTAGCGAAACAATTGTGAGTGAAACGGTATCAGAAACTTCGTCATCAACTGAAGTGACAGAGAATACATCTGCTGAAACAGAGACAACAGTAGCGCCTGTAGAGTCAGCAACATCAGAAACAGTTTCTGAATCTGAAGAACAAGTATTTAGTAGTGAAGTTGTAACAAGTGAAACGGTATCAGAGGGTTCTGATTCCAGTGAGGCTACAGAGAATCTACCTGTTGAAACAGAGATGTCTGTAGAAACCCCATCTTCTGAAGTAGTAGCGAGTGATGTGGTAGAGACACCAAATGTTGAAGAAGTGACTCAATCAATTGTTGAATCTAGTGAAACGAATCAAAGTTACGCTCAAACAGAAAATCCTGTTGAAGAAGCAGTGACACAAGTCGTTGAAGCGAGTACAGAGCAAACTCCTGCTCAAGAAGAAGTGGTCACATCAGCAGAATCAACAGTGACAGAAGAGCAACCAGTAACAGAAATTCCTACTGAACAAGTAGAAACTCCCGTTGAGGAAGTAGCTCAAGATACCACAACCAATCAAACATTGACTTACAACAGTGCTGGTATGCAAGCTAAGACAGCAGCTTTCCAATCACAAGTAGGTAATGAATTTGGTATCAGTGACATTGGTGGTTATCGTAATTCAAATGATGATCATGGTCAAGGTTTAGCAGTAGATATTATGGTTGACAGTGCTGCTCAAGGTGACCAAGTAGCTCAATACGCTGTTGATAATATTGCTAATAATGATATTTCTTATGTTATTTGGCAACAACGTTTCTATTCGCCAGTAAATAATATTTATGGCCCAGCTAATACTTGGAACTTAATGCCAGACCGTGGTAGTGCAACACAAAACCACATGGATCATGTTCACGTTTCTATGAATGAATAAAAAAATCACGCTTAGCGTGATTTTTCTTTTGTCAAATGTCAAAATAAAACTCAGTTAGGCTAGTTAACTGAGTTTATATCTATTTAATATTAAGGTTTAATCACCTCAAGTCCTCCCATATATGGACGGAGTACTTCAGGAATGGTTACAGAACCATCTTCATTTTGATAGTTTTCCAAAATGGCTGCAACAGTACGGCCAACAGCTAAACCAGAACCGTTCAAGGTATGAAGTAGTTTCACCTTGCCGTCAGCTTCATCACGGTAACGAATTTGGGCACGGCGAGCTTGGAAATCTTCTGTGTTTGAACAACTAGAAATTTCACGGTAGGTGTTTTGAGCTGGAATCCATACTTCTAGGTCATAAGTTTTGGCAGCTGAGAAGCCCATATCTCCAGTACAAAGTGCTAAAACACGATATGGTAAGCCAAGTTTTTGTAGGATATTTTCAGCATTAGCTGTCATTTTTTCTAATTCTTCATAAGATTCTTCAGGTTTGGCAAATTTGACCATTTCTACCTTATGGAATTGGTGCAAACGAATTAAACCACGCGTGTCACGACCGGCAGAACCTGCTTCAGAACGGAAAGATGGGCTCATGGCTGTAAAGTAGATTGGCAAATCTTTACCGTTGATAATCTCGTTACGATAGAAATTGGTCAAAGGAACTTCAGCAGTTGGAATAAGAACAAAATTGCTATCAGCTAATTCAAAAGTATCTTCCTTGAATTTTGGGTATTGACCCGTACCAAACATAGAGTCATGATTGACCATGTAAGGTGGGATAATTTCGGTATAGCCTTCTGCCGCATGCTCATCAAGCATGAAATTGTAAAGGGCACGCTCTAAGCGAGCACCGAGATTTTTATAGAAAAGGAAACGAGCACCGGTTACCTTAGCCCCACGTTCCCAATCCAAAATATTGAGATCCTCACCTAAATCCCAGTGAGCTTTTGGCTCAAAATCAAATTCACGAGGCGTTCCCCAACGACGAACTTCTACATTGTCTTCTTCATCAGCCCCAACTGGCACACTGTCATGCGGTGTATTTGGCAAGACAACTAGGATACCTTCTACTTGTTGATCAAGTTCCAGTAGTTCATTGTCGATTTTCTTGATCTTGGCAGATAGTTTTTGCATGGCAGCAATTTGCTCATCAGCATTTTCTTTGTTGCGTTTAGCTTGGGCAATGTTAGCAGAAGCAAGATTGCGTTCAGCCTTAAGTTCTTCTGTTTCAACCAACAGGCGACGACGTTTTTGGTCAAGTTCTGCTAATTCTGTTAAAGTTTCTTGACTGACGCCACGCAAAGCTAGTTTTTCAGCAACATGATCAAAGTCATTACGAATGCGTTTTAAATCTAACATAAAATTCCTCCTATAAAAAAGCACAAGATGAGCTATGTTGGAACGCCAAGGGCGTGGTTCCATCCAACTTCACAAATCTTGTGCACTTAATCATCTATGTAATAATAAACAACGGTAGAATTTCAACATTAGCCCTTACCTACTCGCAGCGACCGTAGGCTTTCTGAAAAGTAACTAATCTTTACTTATCCGTTGTCTTCATTATACCCAACTTTCTTATAAAAGTAAAGGCTTTATCGAGTTTTCGGGAGTAGTTTTTGCCCAATCATTTGTAAAAGAGTGGGAAGTTTGACAACCTTATCATTTCCTAAAATGTCACGAGCGATTTTCAAAATCTTGCCAGAATCCTTGGAGGCAAAAAGAAATTTACCTTGCTGTGTCATCACTTCAAAATGGCGACTGATTTTTTTACCAGATACATTTGCTCCGATATAATCTACGGACGACCATGGGATTTGGATATATTGCTCAACATTGACATCAGGGTAAAATTCTATAGCTTCTGGGCCAATGAGAAACTTGCCGACCTTGCTACCAATACCGAGATAAGACACTCCTGTGGTTTGAAGAAGGACGGTTTTATTGAGGGATTGTGCCATGTATTTTCCTTTCCATGAGTAAAGTAAGAAGGTTAGGAGAAGCTCCCAACCTTTCTTATTTTACATGATACCTGCCAAACGAGCAAGGATACCAACGATGAACAACCCAACGATGATAGTGATTGGAGATACTTTTTTCTTCAATAACCACATGCAGAGGAATACAAGAAGAACGTTCATAAATCCAGGAATCAAACCATCCAAGTTTTGTTGGAAAGTTGTTACTTTTTCAGGAGTTTGTGAAAGACCTGCTCCAACTTGAGCAAAGGCTTCTTTGATACCTTCGCTACCTGCTGGGAGTTTATCCCACTCAATGTAAGCTCCTTTTGAAAGTGGAACACTTGAAACATTGAAAGCAAACTTAATTGATACCCAACGCTCAGCTAGAACAGCTAAGATGAACATACCAAGGATTGAAGCTCCTTTGGTGATGTCTTGTAGGATACCACCTGACATGTCTTTAGTGATTTCTTTACCTGATTTGTAACCAAATTCTTGTGTGTACCATAGGAAAGCCATACGAATAGCATTCCAAGCGACAAAGAAGATGATTGGTCCAAGAACGTTACCAGCGATAGCAAGTGAAGCTCCTAGGGCACCAATGATTGGACGAACAGTAAACCAGAACACTGGGTCACCGATACCTGCAAGAGGTCCCATCATACCGATTTTAACCCCTTGGATTGCAGCGTCATCAATATCTGCACCATTGGCACGATCTTCTTCAAGAGCAAGTGTTACCCCAAAGATAGGTGCAGCCACATAAGGATGCGTGTTAAAGAATTCCATGTGGCGTTTAAGTGCAGCTGCTTGATCTTCTTTTTTTGTGTAAAGTTTTTTAATAGCTGGAACTAAAGCATAAGCCCAACCTAAGTTTTGCATACGTTCGTAGTTCCAAGATGCTTGAAGGAGTTGTGAACGGAACCAAACTTTTTTACGATCACTTAGTGAAAGTTGAATTTTTTCTGCCATGTTATTGCCTCCTTTTAGTAGTCTTCTAGGATGTCACCGATTGGATCGTGTGACCCTGCACTAGCACCACCGTTACCCCCTTTTTTAGAAAGGTTAAGGTAGATGAAGGCAAGAGCAACACCGATAGCACCAAGGGCGATTAGTGTTAAATCATTAACGGCTGCAAGAGCAAAACCAAGGGCAAAGAATGGCCAAACTTCACGAGAAGCCATCATGTTGATAACCATAGCGAAACCTACGGCAACAACCATACCACCACCAACTTGCATACCACCACTTAGCCACTCTGGCATCAACTCAAGTGCAGCTTTTACGCTTTCAGAAGGAATGGCAAGCAAGAATGCAGCAGGAATAGCAATACGAAGACCTTGAAGAGAAAGAGCTACTAAATGGTAGCGTTCAAGTGCAGCAAAGTCACCACGTTCAGCAGCAGCATCAGCTCCGTGAACCAAACCGACAGAAGCGGTACGCACGAGCATGGTCAAGAACAAACCAGCAACAGCAAGAGGGATAGCTAGACCTTGAGCGACACTAATGGCTTGATCTGAGAAGTCACCACCTTTAATCAAGATAATGGCAGCAGCAACGGAAGCAAGTGCCGCATCAGGTGCTACGGCAGCTCCGATATTTGCCCAACCAAGAGCGACAAATTGCAGTGTTCCACCTAGGATAACTCCAGGAATAAGGTTACCTGTTACCAAACCGATAAGGGTACAAGCAACGATTGGTTGATGGAATTGGAATTGGTCAAGAATTCCTTCCATACCAGCAAGGAAGGCAACCACGACCACCAAGATCGCAGAAATAATTGAAATATCCATGATAAATCCTTTCTTTTATATAGCTTATTTAACGTTTGCTTTGTTGATTAGGTCAAACAAGTCTTTTTTAGAATCATTTGGTACTTTACGGACGTCAAATTTGACACCAAGGTCACGTAATTTTTCAAAGACAGCAACATCGTCTTTGTCCATTGATAGCACATTGTTGACCATTGTTTTACCAGTTGAGTGAGCCATTGAACCAACGTTCAATTCTTCAATCTCAACTCCGCCTTCGATAGCACGAAGAGCATCCTGAGGTGTTTCAAATAAAATCAACGCATGAGTATTACCAAAGCGAGGGTCTTTTGAAACGTCAATCAATTTCTGGATTGGTACAACATTTGCTTTAACATTACCAGGAGCGGCTTGTTTAATCAATTGTTTACGTAATTCATCTTGAGAAACTGTATCAGATGCAACGATGATACGATCAGCTTTTGAAGCGGGTGTCCAACCTGTTGCGACTTGACCATGCAAGAGACGTGTGTCAATGCGAGCAAGGTTGATTTTCAACTTACCATCACCAATAACTGTTCCTTCAGGAATAGCCCCTTGTGGTGCGTCGCTAGTTTTAGCAACAACAGGAGCGGCTTCAGCAGGGTTCAATTCTTCTGGCAAGGCTTTAATCCCTTCTTTAGCCTCTTTGATAATGTTAGCTGCAACTTGCTCAACTCCAGCAGATGCATCCATCATGCGTTCTGTATAAGCCTGAATTAGCATAGGCAAGTTGAGGCCAGTGATGATGGCGAATTTACGCTCAGGATTTTCTCCCATGATTCGACTTGCTTGGTTGAAGGGTGAACCACTCCAAAGGTCAGCAAGGACAAGAATCTCATC
Organism: Streptococcus sp. sy018; assembly: GCF_007859185.1. Lineage (NCBI taxonomy): Bacteria > Bacillati > Bacillota > Bacilli > Lactobacillales > Streptococcaceae > Streptococcus > Streptococcus sp. sy018. The sequence goes on from NZ_VOHN01000006.1 coordinate 11,894, forward strand.
ATCAGCATCAAATTGAGCGATAGCATTGGTAAAGTGAGCGTAAAGATCATCTGGTCCTTCACTTGGCATGAAAGTGACAACTTGAACCTTTTCTTGTTCCCCGAAAATCATGGAACCTGATTGATGAATACCTTCAGCAAATTTACCATGGCTGGCAATAATAATACCGATACCCATTCTTGATTTTCCTCCTTTTAATTATTTTTCATTTTGTGTCATACTAAATTAGTATCACCTTCAAACGAAATTCAAGAACATAGCTATTTTAAAACGTTTTCAAGAAAATGTCAAGGTTATCCGAGAAAAAATGACAAAATTTATCAAAAATAGATGAAAATCAGTCAAAAGGAAAAATGACAAGCATAAAAGAGATGCTCAAAACTATTGGGCATCTCTGATTTTTATGTTAAAAAAAGTTGTTCTAATTGTTTGGCAACTCCATCCTCATTATTGGTCCAAGGCAATTGCTGATCGGCAAATTCTAAAAGAATTGGATTGGCATTTTTCATGGCATATCCTGTTTGGGCGAAAGCCAACATTTCAGTATCGTTATGTTCATCTCCAAAAGCGATAAGGTGTTCCTTATCTAAGTTCAGAGCAGTTAATAAATGTTGTAGTGCCATTGCTTTATTGACCCCTTTGGGAGAAAATTCCAAGATATTTAATGGCCCTCCCCAAGAATCAACTTCAAGGCTATGGTTAAAGTGTTCCTTGATTTGTTCAGCTAAGGCATACTTATCAGCGACTCTGGTTTTCATCAAAAGTGCATTTGGCCCAGTAGTCACCTTGTTAGGAATCAATTCTAAATCATCTGTGATTTCTTTGAGCCCAAAAAGTTTTGGCTCAATTTGATCACGGTGTTCAAAATTGATAAAGAGTTTATCTCGATATTCTGTCGCTAGAAAGTCAAGCTCAATGTCTTCTTTAATGTCAAGTAATTGCCAGATATATTTCGGATCAAGGCGAATGTCTAGTTCATGAGGCCAAGCCTGTTCAGGCAGATGAACCAAGGCACCATTAAAATTGATCATCGGTGTTTTTAAGCCTAGTTGACGATAATAGTCTAGCGCCATACGATAAGGACGTCCAGTGGCAATAATAATGGTATGTCCTAAAGCTTCTACTTTTTTTAAGGTTTCGACAGTGTAGGTAGAGATGGTTTCATCACTGTGGAGTAATGTGCCATCTAAGTCAATTGCAATTATTTTTTTAGTCATGTTCTTATTATAACAGATTGTGACAAAAAGTTGCAAAAATGAGTAAATATTAGATTAAAATGTCAAAACCTAACAAAGAGTTCACAAGACAAGCTAATCAATCGTATTTATTTATGACTATGTTATAATAGGAAAATAGTTTTGCAAGAAGGAGAAATGACATGAAATTAAAAATGAGTTTAATTCATCTGTTTTGGTTGGTGATATCGGCAGGTATTTTCCGTTATATGACCAGTGGGCCTAATCTAATTTGGAATATGTTTTTGGCCTTGGTAGCCTTGGATTTTGCTTATTTGACCTATCGTACAAAAAATACTTTTGTGAAGCTTGTAGGAGTGTTACTTTGGTTACTCTTTTATCCTAATACCTTCTACATGCTGACAGATATTATTCACATGTCTTTTGCTGGTCAGGCTCTATGGGATCGTTCGAGTATGATTATGTTCATGCTCTATGTGTCTAGCATTTTGTTTGGTGTTTTATCTGGGGTCTTGAGTTTGCAATTGATTTTCAATAGTTTAGGGGTGAAAAATATTTACCTACGTTATTTGGTGATTGGTAATTTATCCTTTTTATCAAGTTTTGCCATCCATATTGGTCGATATGCTCGTCTAAATTCTTGGGACGCCTTAACGAATCCGATGACGGTGGTTAATAGTATGGTTGACGTTGTTTCTTGGTCAGCCCTACCATTTATTGCTGGTTTTACTTTTTTACAGATGATGACCTTGATTTTTTTAGACAGAGAATAAAATATACGCAAAATATGTGTATATTTTATTTTTTATCTAAAAAATAACAAAAAAACAATTGAAAGGCGAATGTTTTTGTGATATTATATCTAAAACATTCTAAAAAAGGAGTTTCGCTATTAAATGAAAACGTTTTTTCAGTTAAAAGAGTATGGTACGACTGTTCGCAGGGAAGTTATAGCAGGAATGACGACTTTCTTTGCCATGTCTTATATTCTTTTTGTTAATCCGACAACGTTAGCCCAGACTGGTATGCCTATTCAAGGGGTTTTTCTTGCGACTATTATTGGTGCAGTTATTGGTACCTTAATTATGGCCCTTTATGCTAATGTACCTTATGCTCAAGCATCTGGTATTGGTATGAGTGCGTTTTTTACTTATACGGTTGTTTTTGCACAAGGTTATACTTGGCAAGAAGCTTTAGCGATGGTCTTTCTTTGTGGCTGTATTGCCATGGTGATTACTTTGACGAAATTACGTCAAATTATTATTGTTTCCATTCCAGAAAATATTAAGCATGCTATTGGTGGTGGTATTGGTATTTTTTTAACTTATCTAGGGATTAAAAATGCCGGTTTACTTAACTTTACTTTAAATCCGAATACCTATACCGTCGTTGGTGAAGGAGCCGATAAAGCAGGAGCGACTATCATTGGTAATGCTTCAGCAGTTCCTGCTCTCGTTTCTTTTGATAATGCTGGTGTGGTATTATCGCTTTGTGCGATTATCATTACGTCAATATTTGTGATTCGTGATATCAAGGGCGGTATCATGTTAGCTATGATTGTGACTACTCTGCTAGCTATTTTTCTTGGAATTGTTGATTTATCTGCTATTGATTTTGCATCAAACAATATTGTGACAGCTTTTCAAGAATTGAGACTAGTTTTTGGAGCAGCCTTTACTGGATTGGGCACTTTATTTGCTGATTCGAGTCGTCTATTAGAAGTTATGATGACCATATTTGCTTTTGCTTTGACAGATATGTTTGATACGATTGGAACTTTGATTGGAACCAGTCAAAAAGCACAGATTTTCAAAACGACGAGTGAGAATGCTAAAGACCTGGATCCCAAAATGGAAAAAGCTCTTTATGCTGATATGTTAGCGACAACAGCAGGAGCTGTGGTTGGCACGTCAAATGTAACAACTTATGTGGAGTCGGCGGCTGGTATTGCAGCAGGGGGACGCACAGGTCTCACTGCCTTGGTAGTTGCCCTACTCTTTATGGTATCTAGTTTTTTCAGTCCTTTGTTGGCCATTATCCCCAATCAAGCAACGGCTGCCGTTTTGATTATGGTTGGTATTATGATGATTTCTAGTCTTAAGCATGTTGAATGGGATGATATGAGTGAAGCCATTCCAGCCTTCTTTGCGTCAATTTTTATGGGCTTTGGTTATAGTTTGACAAATGGAATTGCTTTTGGCTTTCTCTTTTATACACTTAGTAAGCTGGTTCAAGGACGAGCAAAGGACATCCAACCGATAGTATGGGTTTTAGATGGTCTATTTATTGTTAATTTTTTGTTAATCTAAAAAAGGAAACTAGGGGTAACTCTAGTTTTTATATTTATCAGTTGTGACTGGTTTAGGAAATTAAATTGTGTTAAAATAGGAATATGTTTGACATTTGTAACGAAGATGAATTGATTGCTTTTGGTTATCGTATTGGTCAAGCCTTGGAAGCTGGTCATGTGCTAGTGTTGACAGGGGATTTAGGTACAGGTAAAACCACCTTGACCAAGGGAATCGCCAAAGGTCTAGGGATTGATCAAATGATTAAGAGCCCAACTTATACCATTGTCAGAGAGTATGAGGGGCGTTTGCCCTTATATCACTTAGATGTTTATCGTATTGGTAATGACCCAGATTCTATTGATTTAGATGAGTTTTTGTATGGCAATGGTGTGACTGTTATTGAATGGGGACACTTATTGGGTGCAGATTTTACGAATGATTATATGGAAGTTGTGATTGAAACAAAAGACGTTGGTCGTCGTGTGTCATTAGTCCCTAAGGGAAAACGGTCCAATCAACTAAAGGAGGTCATTAGTCATGGCTGAACAAGAATTTATCATCAAAGAAGCAGAACCAAATGATGCCAAAGCACTGGTTGAAACCCTTAATCAGATAGGGGGAGAAAGTGAATTTATGACCTTGGACGAGGCGGGCATTTTGATGACAACTGAGCAGATGGTTGATTTTATCAAGCATCGACAAGAATCGGTCAATCAGCTCTGCCTTTTAGCTAAGAAAGGTTCAGAAGTGGTTGGTGTGCTTAATGTCACCAGTGATTTTCACGAGCGGGTTAATCATATTGGAGATATTTTTATCGGCATTAAAAAACAGTATTGGGGTTATGGTTTAGGTCAAGTTTTGATGGCTGAAACAATTGAGTGGGCCAAACAATCTGGAGTGATTCGTCGTTTGGAATTAACCGTACAAAAACGAAATCAGCGTGCCGTCCATGTTTATGAAAAGATTGGTTTTGAGATAGAAGGCGTTAAGAAACGTGGAGCTAAGACAAGTACAGGTGAGTTTCTTGATGTCTATATCATGGGAAAAATGATTGATTAGGAAGACAGCATGAGCATTGGAAAAAAAATTAGTATCATGATTGTTGCGATTTTAGCAACGACAGCACTAGCAGTGGGGCTTTATTTTACGACCCTATCTAGTTTCACGAATAGTGAATTTGCAAAAACCTTTAAGAACTATCAAACCTCGAAAAATGTTAGTCAAGCCATTAAGCAGACTAAACCTTTTTCCATATTGTTGATGGGAGTGGATACAGGTAGTGCCGATCGAACGGATCGTTGGCAAGGTAATAGTGATTCTATGATTTTGGTGACGGTTAATCCTAAAACGAAAAAAACAACCATGACCAGTTTGGAACGAGATATTTTAATTAAACTATCAGGGCCAAAGAAAAATGACATGACCGGAGTCGAGGCCAAATTAAATGCTGCCTATGCTGCTGGCGGTGCTCAGATGGCTATCATGACAGTTCAGGATCTTTTGGACATTACCATTGACTATTATATGCAAATCAATATGCAAGGGATGGTTGATTTGGTAGAGGCTGTTGGTGGAATTACCGTAACTAATAATTTTGATTTTCCGATTCAAATATATGAACAAGAGCCAGCCTATACAGCAACAGTGCCTGTAGGAACTCACAAAATCAATGGCAATCAAGCCTTAGTTTACGCTCGCATGCGTTATGACGATCCAGATGGTGATTATGGCCGCCAAAAGCGTCAGCGAGAAGTGATTAAGAAAATCATGGCGAAAATTTTAGCCTTGGACAGCATTAGTAACTACCGTAAAATTCTTTCAGCAGTCAGCAGTAACATGCAGACTAACGTGGAAATATCAACGAAAACTATTCCTAAGTTGTTGGGCTATCGAGAGGCTTTGAAAAATATCAAGAGCTATCAACTTCGTGGAGAAGATGCCACCATGGCTGACGGTGGTTCTTATCAAGTGGTCACAGCAGAACATCTTTTGGACATTCAAAATCGCATTAAGAAAGAGTTAGGCTTGAAAACAAATCAGTCGAAATTAAAAACCAGTGCAGTCGTTTATGAAACCTTATATGGTTTGGACAGTAAGATTGACATCAACGAAACTAAAGTCTCTTCTGAAAGTAGTGAAGACAAGAATGATAGTTCTTCAGTAGTAGAAGCAGACACACAAGTAAGCAGTTATGAGAGCAGTTCCGTTGACAGTATGCCAGTACCAGCTAGCGAAGTCGTGTCTGTTCCTGTTGTTCCAGAAGTTAGTCAAGTGACACCAGAAGTCTATCCAAGCTATTCTGAAAGTTACCCTGTGTACTCTACTCCTGTAGAGTCTGTCTATGAGCAACCAGTTGTGTCTAATGTAATTGAACCACCACAAGTGGTAGAAACTCCAGTTGTTAACACTATAGTAGAATAAGAGTTAGCTAAAATGAAAAACAACCAAGAAGTTATTTTCTTGGTTGTTTTTCATTTAGGATTGGTTTCTGTTGTTTTGTATTTACTTAATAGTTTATTGATTTCTTGCAAAGTTGCTTGGGTTTCAATCTGGAAAACTCTTGCTTGATAAGAGAAATCTTGGCCTAGCTTACTTGCCTGTAGGCTTTCTTTTTGGATGGTTTTCAAACTCTTTTGAGCTTTAGCAAGGTCTTGTTTTCCTTGCTGGATACGATTGGTTTTATCCTTGACTTCTGTTTTGATGACTTGACGATTGTCATAGAGTTTATAAAGCGTTGCTCCGACTAATCCTGACAAGATAAAGGTTTTTAATTTCATTTTTCTACCTCATCTGTGATTGCCTTAGCTAACTGACTGAGTTGTTCAAAGTCGGGTTCATTGGTTTTGAAGTCGATAGTTAAGCCGTCTTGGTCATTAAATCTTGGGATAAGATGAATATGGGCATGAAAGACGGTCTGTCCAGCCACTGCTTCGCTATTATTAAGCATATTAAGTCCACTAGCTCCAGTAACGGTTTGTAAGCGACGTGCTAGTTGTGGAATAGGGGCAAAGACCTGTTGGGTAGTTTCTGAATCCATATTTAAGAGATTACGAACATGTTTTTTAGGGATAACAAGAGTATGCCCTTTAGTGACTTGAGTGATGTCTAAAAAGGCGAGAACGTGTTCATCTTCATAGACTTTGCTAGCAGGAATGTCACCTGCAACGATTTGACAAAAAATACATTTTTCCATAGGCTCGACCTTCTTTTCTTTAAATTTACTATCAGTATAGCATATTGTTAGTCACTGGTCTGTGAAAAAGTCATTTTATGATTGATTAGATTGCTTTAAGAAAATGAGAATGGATTTCTTTTGTTTTGTTTAGGATTTTGTCTAAATCAAATAATGTGATAAAATGAAAGGTAATCTTATAACAAGGAAAATGACGATGTTAAAACTAGAACATGTTACAGGGGGCTATATCAATATCCCTGTTTTGAAAGACCTGAGTTTTGAAGTAAACAAGGGGCAGTTGGTTGGTTTGATTGGTCTGAATGGAGCGGGAAAATCAACGACGATTAGCGAGATTATTGGGCTTTTAACGCCTTATCAAGGACAAATTAGCTTAAATGGTTTGACCTTATCTACGGATCCAGTTAATTATCGTAAGCAGCTAGCTTTAATTCCGGAAACACCCAGTTTGTATGAAGAATTAACTTTAAAGGAACATTTGGAAACTGTCATCTTGGCCTATGATTTGGATGAACAAAAAGCCATGGCTTGTGCTGAACGTCTATTAAAAATCTTTCGTTTGTCAGATAAGTTGGATTGGTTTCCAGTCAATTTTTCTAAGGGAATGAAACAAAAGGTGATGATTATTTCAGCCTTGATGGTTGAACCTAGCCTTTTGATTGTGGATGAGCCATTTTTGGGGCTTGATCCAGTAGCTATCAAGGATTTAACCGACTTGCTTATGGAGGAAAAGGAGAAAGGAACAGCCATTCTTATGAGTACTCATGTGCTGGATTCCGCAGAAAAGATGTGTGATGAATTTGTTATCCTTCATCATGGTCAGGTCAAGGCTAAAGGTAGTCTGGCTGATTTACAAAAAAGCTTCGCGAAACCATCTGCTAGTCTTACTGATATTTATTTAAGTTTGACACAGGAGGAAAGTGGCAGTCTATGAGAGAGCTTTTTGGTAAACGACGTTTCGATTTTCATCAGCTCTGTCTGAAATACTTGCGCTATGTGTTAAATGACCATTTTGTTTTGATTCTCGTCTTTCTGACAGGCTTTGTAATGGTGGAATACAGCAAATTATTAAATGATTTTCCTAGCCAAACCTGGCCCATTTGGTCAGTGATTGTATTGCTTTTGCTGATTTTATTGAGTATGGGTCGGGTCGCGACTTACTTAGAACCAGCAGACCAATTATTTTTATTGGTAAAAGAAGCAGAGGTCAGAAGAGAAATTACGAGAGCCTTAAAAAGAAGTGTCTTACTTTGGGGAAGTCTTCAAACAATAGGTGTCTTATTTTTAAGTCCACTTCTACTAAAATTGAGTTGGACGAGTTGGCAGATTTTACTATTAGTGGTATTACTTTGGCTAGTTAAGGCTTGTTTGATGTCTTGGAAAATTAGAGGTTTTTTCCAACCTTCATCTTTACATTGGTCAAAGGCTATTGCTTATGAGCAACGACGCAAGCAGGCAATTTTGAAATTTTTCTCACTCTTTACAGATGTGAAAGGCATTTCCAGCCCAGTTAAACGAAGAGCCTATTTCGATGGTTTAATCCAGTTTTTATCAGGTTCTTCCCCGACTTTGTGGGCAAAATTATATGCTCAAGCCTTTGTGCGTAGTGGCGATTATCTACATTTGACACTTCGATTGTTCTTTTTATCTCTATTAAGTTTGGTAACCATTTCTAATCCATGGCTATCCGAGGCTTTAGGTTTGCTGTTTAATTACTTGTGGCTTTTTCAAATGACGGCTTTGGGACGTCATTATGACTACCAGTATCTAACACGTTTATATCCTAAGCAAGCAGATAAAAGTGTAGCCCTTCAAGGTGTCTTGCAACGTTTGTTTTTAATCTTTTATATCATCCAAACCAGTTGTTCTTTCTTTTTTGGTTTTAGTGGCTTGTTTGCTGTCGGAGGTTTGCTATTAGGTTTCTTTTATTTACCCAAAAAAGTTAAGTCAAGTTTGACTAAGTGATTGAAAACAAGTACAATGTAAGATGATAAGGCTCAATAGAAAAATAGGAGGAAAAACAATGGCTGGTACAGATCAAGAATTACAATTAACTCTTCTTAAAGGTAACAGTGGTCAGGCTTATATGGGAACTTATCCTAATGGTGAGCGAGTTTTTGTCAAATTGAATACCACTCCTATCCTTGCTGCTCTAGCCAAGGAACAGATTGCTCCTCAACTGTTGTGGGCTAAGCGTATGGGCAATGGCGACATGATGAGTGCTCAAGAATGGTTAGATGGTCGGATTTTGACCAAACAGGATATGAATAGTAAACAAGTTGTTCAAATTTTGGTTCGGATGCATCGCTCTAAAGCGTTGGTTAATCAACTTTTGCAACTTAATTTTAAGATTGAAAATCCTTATGATTTATTGGTGGATTGGGAAAAGAATGCACCGTTACAACTGCAAGAAAATTCTTACCTACAATTAGTGATTAAGGAACTCAAACGTAGTTTGCCAGAATTTCGTTCAGATTTGGCGACTATTGTCCATGGGGATGTTTGTCATAGCAACTGGGTGATTACAACCAGTGGCATGATTTATTTAGTGGATTGGGATTCTGTTCGCCTAACTGATCGCATGTATGATGTAGCCTATGTTTTGAGCCATTATATCCCTCGTGTTCGTTGGCAGGAATGGTTGGCCTTGTATGGTTATAAGTATAATGAAAAGGTCATGAATAAGTTATACTGGTATGGTCAATTTTCTTACTTATCACAAATCATCAAATGCTTTGATAGTCGTGATATGGAGCATGTCAATCAAGAAATCTACGAACTTAGAAAATTCCGTGAAACATTTAGAAAGTAAAAATGAGAGTTAGAAAACGTAAAGGTGCTGAAGAACACCTAGAAAATAATCCACAGTATGTGGTGTTGAAGCCAGAAGAAGCCAAAGGACGTTGGCAAGACGTTTTTGGCAATGAACAGCCGATTCATATTGAGGTAGGTAGTGGTAAGGGATCTTTTATCACTGGCATGGCAGCAAAAAACCCCCATATCAACTATATTGGTATTGATATTCAGCGTTCGGTCTTGTCTTATGCCTTGGATAAGGTTTTGGAGAGCGATCTTCCAAATATTAAATTACTGTTGGTTGATGGGTCAAGTTTAACCAATTATTTCGCTGATGGTGAGATTGATTTACTTTATCTCAACTTTAGTGATCCGTGGCCTAAAACTCGTCATGAGAAACGTCGCTTGACTTACAAAACCTTTTTAGAAACCTATGAGCAAATTTTACCAGAAGAGGGACAGATTCATTTTAAAACGGATAATCGTGGCTTGTTCGAATATAGTTTAGCGTCTTTATCGCAGTATGGCATGGTATTGAACCAAGTCTGGCTAGATTTGCACGCTAGCGACTATGAGGGAAATGTGATGACAGAATATGAGCGTAAGTTCTCCAATAAAGGTCAAGTCATTTACCGTTTGGAAGCTCAATTTCCTAAAAAGTAAACTATTTTGAATGTGAGCCTAGCTCACATAATGGAGAGGTCGCATAGTGGCCGAGTGCGCACGCTTGGAAAGCGTGTAGTCCTTCACGGGGCTCGGGGGTTCGAATCCCCTCCTCTCCTTAGAAAATAAAAAGAGAGCACACACCCTCTACAGCTAAAAGCCTTTAATGTAGAAGATAGTAACTCTCATTATTTAAATTATAACTTATATTATTCGAGAAAACAAAACAATTTATGACAAAGATGAGTCATTTTGATATAATTTCAATGAAGAGAAGTGAAGTAGAGAATTTAGTGTCGCTACGCAGTTTTACAACATGAGATGACGGGACAGGCACACCGTCCCCTACTCTTAAAGCACTTAGATTTAGTCTAGGTGCTTTATTTATCAATTTCAGTTGAGAGAGGTATAAATTGGAAACTCAATATTTTATCATTAGGACAGAGCAGACTAAAATTGTTCGTTATGTTAATGGTAGTACAGCAGTTTTTGATTCTAATCTTGGATGGGTAGAACAAGATGCGTGGTATGATCGTATCTTTTTTAGTGATTTTACAAATTATGAAAAAATTACTGAAAAAGAAGCAGTTCTATTGATTAAAGAAATGGCTACCGATTGAAATTGTGCTAAAAATAAAAGTAAGTTTTTATCGATGTATAGGACTTAGCTAACAAAAAATGATTTTCTTTGCATTGATAAAGAAAATGTGATAGAATAAAATTAACTAATAAAGAAGAGGGGGACTAAGGTGTATCTTGGTCCTCTTAGCTATACAAGGAGGTATGCCATGGCATCACTTATTGAACAGGTGACAGAAGTCATTGCGCCAGCAATTCCAGAGCCGTTTGAGCTAGTGGATATTGAGTACGGAAAAATGGGTGGCGATTATGTGTTGTCTGTACTCGTTGATAAACCTGAGGGGATTAGCGTAGAAGACACGGCAGAATTGACAGAGATTATTAGCCCGCTTTTAGACACAATTCAGCCTGACCCGTTTCCTGACCAGTATTTTTTGGAAGTGTCTAGTCCAGGCTTGGAACGTCCTTTGAAAACCAAGGATAGTCTTACTGCAGCTATTGGGAAATATATCAATGTCAGTCTTTATCAAGCCATTGATAAGGTTAAGATTTTTGAAGGCGATTTGTTGTCTTTTGATGGTGAAACCTTGAAAATGGCTTACTTGGATAAGACTCGTCAAAAAACAGTTGAGATTCCTTACAAGATGGTGGCTAAGGCTCGTCTTGCAGTGAAATTTTAGAAAGGAAGGTCGAAAAGACCAAGATTATGACTAAAGAAATGTTAGAAGCCTTCCGTATTTTGGAAGAAGAAAAACACATTAATAAAGCAGATATTATTGAGGCAGTGACTGAATCTCTAAAATCAGCCTATCGCCGTCGTTATGGCCAATCTGAAAGTGCTGTTGTTGAATTTAACGAAAAAACTGGAGATTTTCAGGTTTATACAGTGCGTGAAGTGGTTGATGAGGTCTTTGATAGTCGTTTGGAAATCAGTCTAAAAGACGCCCTTGCCATTAACCCTGTCTATGAATTAGGCGATTGCATTCGCTTTGAAGAATCAGTAACCGAATTTGGTCGTGTGGCTGCCCAATCAGCTAAACAAACGATTATGGAACGCATGCGTCGTCAAATGCGAGAGGTGACCTTTAACGAGTACAAGCAGCATGAACGTGAAATTATGACGGGAACGGTTGAACGTTTCGATGATCGCTTTATCTATGTTAATCTAGGTTCGATTGAAGCTCAGTTATCTAAGCAAGACCAGATTCCAGGTGAAATTTTCAAATCTCATGATCGCATCGAAGTTTACGTTTACAAGGTTGAAAATAATCCTCGTGGCGTCAATGTTTTTGTGAGCCGAAGTCACCCAGAATTTATCAAACGCTTGATGGAACAAGAAATTCCAGAAGTTTTTGATGGCACAGTAGAAATCATGAGCGTTTCGCGTGAGGCAGGAGATCGTACCAAGGTAGCGGTTCGTAGCCATAATCCTAATGTTGAAGCGATTGGAACTATTGTTGGTCGTGGTGGTGCTAACATCAAAAAGGTAGTGAGTAAATTCCACCCTAAACGTCTTGATCAAAAGACAGGTTTATTGGTTCCTGTAGAAGAAAATATTGATGTCATCCAATGGGTAGAAGATCCTGCAGAGTTTATTTACAATGCGATTGCACCAGCTGAAGTGGACTATGTTATCTTTGATGAAAATAACAGTAAGCACGCGACAGTTGTGGTACCTGATAATAAGCTATCGCTTGCCATTGGTCGTCGCGGGCAAAATGTACGTCTAGCGGCTCATTTGACAGGCTATCGTATTGACATCAAATCAGCTTCTGAATATGAAGCAATGGAAAATGAACCTTTTTCAAGTGTAGAAGAAGTAATTCCTGAACAAACAGAAGACGTTACAGAATAAACTATTGGAGAGGTGTTTGATGGCAAAAGTAAGAAAAATACCTTTACGAAAATCTGTTGTTTCTGGTGAAGTGATTGACAAACGAGATTTGCTTCGCATTGTTAAAACCAAGGAAGGCGAAGTCTTTATTGACCCAACAGGCAAGAAAAATGGCCGAGGTGCCTATATTAAGTTGGACAATCAAGAAGCACAGTTAGCCAAGAAAAAACAAGTTTTTAATCGAAGCTTTTCTATGGAAGTGCCAGAAACTTTTTATGATGAACTGATTGCTTATGTGGATCATAAGGTAAAAAGAAGAGAATTAGGTCTTGAATAATAAAGAAAAATTGTCAAATTTGCTAGGCTTGGCACAGCGAGCAGGTCGTGTGATTTCTGGTGAGGAGTTGGTGGTTAAGGCCATTCAACACCAACAAGTCAGACTGATTTTTCTTGCGAATGATGCAGCTAGTAATTTAACAAAGACAGTAACTGATAAAAGTCGTTATTATGATATAGAAGTCTCTACAGTGTTTTCGACACTGGAATTAAGCACAGCACTGGGCAAAGCTAGAAAAGTCGTTGCAATCACAGATGCTGGATTTATTAAGAAAATGAGGACTCTTATGGACTAGAGAATAGGAGGACACCAATTGTCTAAGAAAAGATTATACGAAATTGCCAAGGAACTTGGTAAGGCAAGTAAGGAAGTGGTTGAGCGTGCCAAAGATTTAGGCATGGCAGTTAAGAGCCATTCCTCTTCAGTTGAAGAAACAGATGCCAAGAAAATTATTGCCAGCTTTAACGATAAAAAAGTTGCGTCAAAACAGACAACACCTGTGGTGGAAAAAACAACTGTTGCAACAGTAAGTGAAAAAGTTGTTCCAAGCTCTGAAAAAGTAGAACAAGTAGCTGAACAAAAAGCTGTTAAGCCACAAAGTCGTAATTTTAAGGCTGAGCGAGAGGCTAGAGCTAAGGCTGAAGCAGAACGTCGCAAACAAAATCGTTCAAATCAACAAGGTCGAGTAAGCAAACAGGCTCAAAATGCGTCAACAAAGACCAATAAAGAAGCCGGTCGTCAGTCTTATAGCCAAGAAAAACGTCAGGGTCAAACCAGACAAGACCAACCAAAACGACCGACTCAGCAAACGTCAGCACAATCACCAAGAATTGATTTCAAGGCACGTGCTGCTGCTCTTAAAGCTGAACAAAATGCCGAGTATGCTCGTCAGAGTGAGAGCCGTTTCCGTGAAAATGAAGCAGCTAAATTAAAGGCAGAAAAAGAACGAGAATTAGCACGTCAAGCTAAAAAAGAAGCTCAAAAAGCACAAATGAAGCAGGTAGTTGAGCCAACTAAGCCTGCTCCAGCAGTGGTAGAAGTTGCACAAACAGCGACTGATACTCGTCGTAAAAAAGCCCGTCCAGAAAAATCTCGTGATTTTAGTCATGAAAATGAAGACGGACCAAAACAAAACAAGAATAAGAAGAGTTGGAATAATCAAAATCAAGTGAGAAATCAAAGAAATAGTAACTGGAACCCAAATAAGAAGAAAAAAGGTAAACAAAATCGTCAAGAAGCTCCTAAGGCGATAACCGAACGCAAATTCCATGAATTGCCAAAAGAGTTTGAATACACAGAAGGCATGACCGTTGCAGAGATTGCTAAACGTATCAAACGTGAACCAGCAGAAATCGTCAAAAAACTCTTTATGATGGGGGTGATGGCGACACAAAACCAATCTTTAGATGGTGATACCATCGAACTATTGATGGTAGATTATGGCATTGAAGCTAAGGCTAAGGTCGAAGTTGATAATGCAGATATTGAGCGTTTCTTTGTTGATGAGTCGTATCTCAACCCAGAAAATATGGTAGAGCGTGCACCAGTCGTTACCATCATGGGACACGTCGATCATGGTAAAACCACTTTGCTAGATACCTTGAGAAATTCTCGTGTCGCAACAGGCGAAGCGGGTGGAATCACACAACATATCGGTGCTTATCAGATTGAAGAAAATGGTAAGTTGATCACTTTCCTTGATACCCCAGGACATGCGGCCTTTACTAGCATGCGTGCTCGTGGTGCTTCTGTCACAGACATTACCATCTTAATTGTCGCTGCTGATGACGGTGTTATGCCTCAGACTATCGAAGCTATCAATCATGCTAAAGCAGCTGATGTGCCGATTATTGTGGCGATTAACAAGATTGACAAACCAGGAGCAAATCCAGAGCGTGTGATTGGTGAATTGGCTGAACATGGTGTCATCTCAACAGCTTGGGGTGGAGATTGTGAATTTGTTGAAATTTCAGCGAAATTCGGTCAAAACATTGAAGAATTGTTGGATACGGTTCTTCTTGTTGCAGAAATCCAAGAATTGAAGGCTGACCCAACAGTTCGTGCTATCGGTACGGTTATCGAGGCTCGTTTGGATAAAGGAAAAGGAGCAGTTGCTACCCTTCTTGTGCAACAGGGAACACTTAATGTTCAAGACCCTATCGTTGTCGGAAATACCTTTGGTCGTGTGCGTGCCATGACAAATGACCTTGGCCGTCGTGTTAAGGTGGCAGGCCCATCTGCCCCAGTTTCGATTACAGGTCTTAACGAAGCTCCTATGGCAGGTGACCATTTTGCCGTTTATGAAGATGAAAAAGCTGCGCGTGCTGCGGGTGAAGAACGTGCCAAACGTGCCTTGTTGAAACAACGTCAAGCCACTCAACGTGTCAGTCTGGAAAATCTTTTTGATACCCTTAAAGCTGGAGAAGTTAAGTCAGTTAACGTTATCATCAAGGCAGACGTGCAAGGTTCTGTTGAAGCCCTAGCCTCATCTCTTCTCAAGATTGATGTCGAAGGCGTTAAGGTTAATGTTGTCCATTCAGCAGTTGGTGCCATCAGTGAATCAGATGTGACTCTAGCTGAGGCAAGTAATGCCATTGTGATTGGTTTCAATGTTCGTCCGACACCACAAGCGCGTCAACAAGCCGATGCAGATGATGTTGATATTCGCCTACATAGCATCATTTACAAAGTCATTGAAGAAGTTGAAGATGCCATGAAGGGTATGCTAGATCCAGAATTCCAAGAAAAAGTAATCGGTGAAGCCCTTATCCGTGAAACTTACAAGATTTCTAAGGTTGGTACAATCGGTGGCTTTATGGTTATCAATGGTAAGGTAACGCGTGATTCTAAGGTTCGCGTTATCCGTGACGGTGTGGTTATTCATGACGGTGCCCTTGTGAGTTTGAAACATTATAAAGATGATGTTAAAGAAGTGGGGAATGGTCGTGAAGGTGGTCTGATGATTGAGAATTTCAATGACCTACAAGTCGATGACACCATTGAAGCCTACATCATGGAAGAAATCAAACGCTAATTCAGCTAGCTAAGCAGAAAGGAGTTAGCATGGCAAATTCATTTCGTGTTGACCGTGTTGGCATGGAAGTCAAACGTGAAGTCAACGATATTTTACAAAAAAAAGTAAGAGATCCCAGAGTTTCAGGGGTAACGGTGACAGATGTCCAGATGCTTGGTGATTTGTCAGCCGCAAAGGTTTACTATACTATTTTAAGCGACTTGGCTTCAGATAATCAAAAGGCTCAAAAAGGCTTGGAAAAAGCCACAGGAACCATCAAACGTGAATTGGGCAAACGCCTAACCATGTATAAGATTCCTGATTTGGTCTTTGTCAAAGACCAGTCCATTGAGTATGGTAATAAGATCGACCAAATGCTTCGTGAACTCGAACGTAAAGACTAAGAAAACCAGCTACGGCTGGTTTTTTGTAATGAAAAAGCTTGGCAAAGGCTTTCTATGGTATAATGAAAGAAAACAGAGTAAGGAAGTAAATGATGATTAAACTAATTGCGATTGATATGGATGGCACTTTATTAAATGACGACAAACAAATTCCGCAAGCCAATAAAGAGGTCTTGCAGAAAGTAGCTCAAAAGGGTGTGAAGATTGTTCTTTGCACGGGTCGAATGAAGCCAGGTGTTATTCCTTATTTTGATGAATTGGGGATTGGTGATTATGCTATTTTGAACAATGGTTGTTCGACCTATGCCACAAAGGATTGGTCCTTGGTGGATACTCACGGGGTGAGTTTTGAAGAAATTGAACTCTTACTAGGTATTGCACAAGAGTATTCTGGGATTTATTTAACCTTAATCACGGATAATCATTTCTATGTTTTTGCCGATCATGTGCCAGAAATTGTTGCTTATGATGCTAGTCTAGTATTTACAGAAGCGATCGCTATTGATTTAGCAGACCTAAAAGCCAAGAAAGAACCAATCTTTCAAGCCATGTTTTTAGGTGATGAGCGTGTTTTAGACCAATTCCAAAAAGAACAAGAAGAAAAATTAGCGAGTCTTTTTTCAGTTGTTCGTAGTCAGCCTTATATTTTTGAAGCCATGCCTAAAGGAGTTACCAAAGCGAGTGCTTTGGCAGATTTAGCTCGTCATTTTGGTTTGAGTTCAGAAAATATTATGGCTCTCGGTGATGGTAATAATGATTTGGAAATGCTAGCTTACGCAGGTTTGGGTGTCGCTATGGGCAATGCAACAGAGCAAGTGAAAGCTATTACAAGTTACCAAACAAGTTCTAACAATGAAGCAGGAGTTGCTAAGGCCATTAAAACTTATTTGCTGAATCCCTTGTTTGACTAAAATCTCCTTTGATTATCAAATGTTTTTTGCTAGCTGATTCATACAAATGGTGTTATAATAAGAATGAAAGCATTTTATTTTTAAGAAAAGTGAGAAATGATTATGTCATGGAAAATTGTTGCAGACTCAGGTTGCGATCTAAAAAACATTGAAAACTTAGCTCCTAACACCAGTTTTGAGCGAGTTCCTTTAACCTTACAAATCGGTAATGAGATTTTTGTAGATGATGAAGGCTTGGACATTCCTAAAATGATGGAAACCATGTATCAAACTTCTGCTGCAGCAAGTTCAAGTTGCCCTAGTCCTGACGCCTTCTTGCAAGCCTATCGTGGAGCAGACCATGTGATTGCGATTACGATTACAGGGACACTATCAGGTAGTCATAACAGTGCTCGTCTAGCTGTTGAAATGTTGAAAGAAGAAAATCCTAATATCAAGATTCATCTGATTGATTCCCTATCAGCAGGTGGTGAAATTGACTTGCTAGTGATGGAGATTAATCGCTTGATTGCTTCAGGCTTATCCTTTGAAGAAGTGGTTGATAAAATTACAGCCTATCAAGAAAAGACAAAATTGCTTTTTGTTCTAGCTAAGGTTGATAATTTAGTTAAAAATGGCCGTTTAAGTAAGCTAGTAGGAGCAGTGGTTGGTCTTTTGAATATTCGTATGGTTGGTGAGGCTAGTCAAGAAGGTCGTTTGGAACTCTTGCAAAAATCACGCGGTCAGAAAAAAGCCATTTTAGCTAGTCTGGAAGAGATGATTAAGGCAGGTTATCAAGGTGGTAAAGTGGTTATTGCTCATTCTAACAATGAGAAAATCTGCCAACAATTAAGTGAGAAGATTTTGAGTCAATTTCCCCAAGCAGAAATTAGCTTTCATGCAACATCTGGTTTATGTAGTTTTTATGCAGAAGATGGTGGCATTTTGATGGGTTATGAAATCTAATATTAAAACCATCTCGTGAGTAAAGCGAGATGGTTTTTTAAGTTTATTGATGATAAAAAGCGTGTGAGACACGCTTTTTTGATATGATTAATCAGCGGTAGATGTTTCTACTTCTGAATCAGCAACGTTAGTTTCTGCTGGGACTTCAGTAGGAGCTTCTACTGGTGTTTCTGATACAGCAGGTGTTTCCTCTACGCTAACGCTAGGTGTAACGGTAGAGCTAGCTGTAGATGAGTTTGTTGTTTGAGTGGTACTTGGTACGTAATAATTTGTATTAGAAGTTGTGTTGTTATAATTAACACTTTCAGTATCCGTATTAGTATTTGTAACTGTAGTAGTTGCTTGGCTACTTTCTTGATTAGATTCAGCACTTGAACTAGCTTGGTTACTGGTTTCTGAACTTGACTCACTACTTTCTTCTTGGCTACTACTTGATTCAGAAGACTGATCGGCATTTTCAAAGTCTTTTTTAATTTGATCCAAACGTTTTTGGAATTCTTCTTTTTTGCTAGGAATCGTGATACGGTTGATGGCGTCTTGAGCAGCTTTTATAGTACGTTGACTAGGATTTCTCTCAGCGCTTTGAAGTGCTTTTTCTGTACTTTCAATTAGCTTGAGTTTTGCCTTGATTTTATTTAGTCGATTTTGTAAACTTTCTTTTTGATCTCGATCTGTTAATTTATCAATGGCAGCTTGAGCTTGAGTTATGCCAGTTTGATTAGGGTCGTTTTCCAAAGATTGAAAGAGTTTTTCTAATGCAGGTGGAATAGGTGTGCTAGTTGAGCTACTAGATGTTAGTGTAGTAGTTGATGTGGAAGACTTGGTTGTGTTTTTGTTTAACGATAGGTAGCTAACTCCTAAAACAAGTAGTAATAAGAGCGTTATACCACTATAGATAAGTTCTTTACGTTTCATATCAATTGCTCTCCTTTATCTTAATTTTCAGTTGCAATAGCATCCAGTCTTGCTTGCAATTCATTTTTCTTATTGTCGTCTTTTAATTGTTCAATGGCTTCTCTGGCAGCTTGAATGTCCTGGTCATTTAAGCTAGCTTCAGCAGTTTCAACAGCTGTTGTAGCCACTTGTTGATTGGTTAATTCAGTACTTAAATCATCAAGTTTTGCTTGTAGTTCTAATTTGTCTTTTTCATCTCCTACTTGTTGGAGAGCTCCTTGAGCTAAGGCGATGCTTTCTTCGCTAGGATTAGCCACGGCAGCTTCTACAGCAGCTTTGGCAGCTTCAAGATTTTGATTGGTATCTTGTCTTACAGTCACTGAAGGACTTGGTGTAGGTGGAAGTTGAGTCTGACGAATGTTGCCAAATAGAAAATAAATGGCCCCAATAAAAACGACACACAAAATCGTTAAAACAAGATAGACTGCTTCATTCTTGGAAGATTTCATAGGAGATGCCTCTTTCAAATTATATTCAATACTTTCTATTATAACGATAAAATCAAACTTTTTCAAGTCGAATCTATCAAAAACAGGTTAAATCTTATTGATGTTAACCTGTTTGCTTTTAGATTTTAGACCATGTTCTAGGTAAGAAGAAAAGTAGTAATGGATAAATTTCTAAACGCCCAGCAATCATCATGATAGAAAGCAGGACTTTAGTTATGGGACTAAAGAGATTGAAGTTTTGCGATGTGCCTAGTATTGGGCCAATATTATTCAGGGTTGATAGGGCCGCACTAAAGGCAACAAGAAAATCATTAGTGTCTAAACTAAGAATCAAGATCAAGCCGGCTAGCATCATGAAGTAAATAATCGAATACCTAAGAATACTATCTTGGGTTTGTCGATCCAAAGGTGTTTGATTGATATGGAGAGTAAGCACTCGATTGGGGTAAAGGGTTGCTAGCATTTGATTTTTAACTAATTTTAGTAATATGAGTATCCGCATTAGCTTGAATCCACCTGCAGTTGAGCCAGCCATGCCTCCACAAAACATCAATCCAATTAAGATGGTCTGTGAAAAAAGTGGCCAAGGGCTGATGTCAGGGTGACTGAAACCTGTTGAGCTTATGGTTGCGGCTACTTGAAAGAAAACTTTTTCTATTGATTCTGGGAGTGTCGGATAGAGATGTTTTACATTGAGCCAAATGGCTAGACTACTGCTAATAATGATAAAAAAATAAAGTTTTAATTCTTCATTTTTGAAAAAAGTACGAATCTTACCTAGAAGTAGCAAATAGTAGAGATTAAAGTTGATACCAAACAAAATCATACTAACTGAAATAATGTTAGTGACTACTGGATTGTTATGGTAGGCGATGTTGTTTTCATAACCGGCAAAGCCTCCGGTTCCTGCTGTTGCCATAGCGGTTATCAAACTATCATAGAACGAGAGTCCAGCAATCCATAAAATGATGGTAAGAATAATAAAAAGAATGAAGTAAATGAGGTAGAGAATTTGAGCAGTGTTTTTTAGTTTTGCCACAATTTTACCAAAAATAGGTCCAGCCATTTCTGCCTGCATCACTTCTAAATTGTTATTTTGATAATTATCTAAGATAGCCAAGGCAAAGACCAGCATCCCCATTCCTCCAATGAGTTGGGTAAAACTTCGCCATAATAAGAGAGAATGGGATAAGACATTCGTTGATGGCAAGATGGTTGCTCCAGTTGTGGTGAAGCCAGCAGTTATTTCAAAAAATGCGTCAATTAAGTTGGGGATTTGACCAGAGAAAACAAAAGGAAGGGCACCAAAGAAAGACCAAAGGAGCCAACAAAGAGAAACAATAATCAGTCCTTCCTTGGTATAGAGTTTTTGATTTTGTGGTTTTAAGTGTGTTCCAATGAGACCTAAAAGTGTTAATAGTGTCATGGTTAATAAGATAGACAATGTGATTTTTAGGTTTTCTCGGTAAATAAGAGAAGTAATCAAAGGCACACCAAGCAAGCCAACTTCAATTAACAGCAATTTAGCAAGGAGATAACTAATCATACGTTTATTCATTTGCTTACCTCACTAATAAATCTTTGATACTAGAAATGTTTTTTAATAAGGTAATGACAACAACTTTGTCACCGATTTCTAGATGGTCTTGACCAGTTGGAAAGAGGGTTCTATTTTTACGAATAATGGCAGCAATCAAAACATGTTCTTGCAACGGGATGTCGGCTAGTTGATGTCCAGCCAAGGGATTGCCTTCCTTGATTTCAAATTGTAGGGTTTCAATCTGTTCATTGGCGACATGGTGCATAGCGTCTAGTTTTGAGCCTTCGGCATTCACACGTCCACGAATAAAGTGCATGATACTATCGACAGCAATGCGTTTTGGAACGACGATACTTGAAAACGGTTGGGCATCAATAATTTCTAGTAGGGCAGTACGATTGACCTTGGTGATGTTTTTGTCCACACCTAAGGTTTCTAAGAACATGGAAGTGATAATGTTTTCTTCATCATAGCCTGTCAGAGTAGCCACAGCATCATAGTGTTGGATATTTTCTTCTAGCAGAATTTCCTTGGCGGTTCCATCGCCTTGTATGACATGCAGATGGGGAAATTCTTGACTAAGCCAAGCCGCACGCTCTGGATTGATTTCCAGGACTCGCACCTTGATATTGGTGTTTTTTAGAATATGGAGCAGATAATAGGTAATTTTCCCTGCCCCAATTAGCATCATGTTTTTGACCTCTTTCTTTTTGACATAGTTGTGAAAATGAATCATCTCAGTACGATTGCCTGTAACAAAGATATGGTCGTCAGTCTGAATTTTTGCGTCACCATTGGGAATTAAAACTTGATCATCACGCTGGATGGCACAAACCACTAAGCCGTTAAATCGTTTTCGAAATTGGTTGAGTGTCAGATGACAAAGCTGACTCTTTTTGGTGATGTGAAATTCCATTAACATAACACGTCCATTCGCAAAATGTTCTACTGATTGGGCGTTTGGAAACTCAACACTGTTGGCGATGTATTGGGCTGTCAGAAGTTCAGGATTGACAACTGCTGAAAAACCAAGAAAATTTCGATCCTTAAAGTAAGAGTTAGAATACTCTGGATTACGCATCCGAACAATCGTTTCCTTGGCTCCCATTTTCTTAGCTAAAACAGCAGCAATCATGTTGACCTCGTCTTTTTCAGTCAAGGCGATAAAGATGTCACAGTGACTGACTCCAGCTTCTTCTAAAATCTTAAAATTGGCTCCGTTGCCAACAATGCCCATAATATCATAAAGTTTCGTCAGACGTTTCAAGACGTCTTTTTTTTCTTCAATGAGAATCACATCGTGATTTTCTTCAACTAAAGATTGGCAAAGGGCTGAGCCGACCTTACCTCCACCAATAACAATGATTTTCATGATTGTTTCTCCTTTTATATACCCTATATCATACTCCTTTTTTAGCAAAAATGCACATTTTTCTGACCGAAATGCGTTATTTGTCTAAGAAATTTATCAAAAAAGCTATTGACAGACCGTTTAAGCATGTTATAATAAGGATAGTCACTCATTGGTTTAACTCAATCCTGTTATGATTTAAGTCAATGAGCTATCAACCATGTTGCCTGCTGATTTAATCCGGGTGGCATGGTTATTTTTTTAATCAAAAGAATGGGGACTAATCAAGATGAATTTAGCAGAATTGAGCCAGGATAGACAAGTAACGGTTGAAAGACAAAATCATATTGTCTTGTATCAGCCTCAAATCCCAGCCAATACAGGTAATATTGCTAGAACTTGTGCAGCAACCAATAGTCCACTTCATATCATCAAACCTATGGGTTTTCCGATTGATGATAAGAAAATGAAGCGAGCAGGATTGGATTATTGGGATAAGTTAGAGATTTATTTTTATGATAGCTTGGACGACTTTTTAGAGCAATGCCAAGGGCGACTTCATCTGATCACAAAATTTGCTGAGAAAGTTTATAGTGAGGTTGATTATCATGATGATCAATCGCATTATTTTATGTTTGGTCGAGAAGATACAGGCTTACCAGAGGATTTTATGCGTCAACATGCTGATCAGGCCCTACGAATCCCTATGAATGATCAACACGTCCGTAGCCTAAATGTGTCTAATACGGTCTGCATGATTGTCTATGAAGCCTTGCGTCAACAAGCTTTTCCACAACTAGAACTCGCACATACCTATGAGCAAGATAAGCTCAAATGATTGTTCCAACCGTAAGTTTATGATATACTAAAGAGGTCTTCAGGGCAGGGTGAAATTCCCGACCGGCGGTGACTAGGTGCAGTGGCATGTAGAAGTCCGTGAGCGTAAGCTGATGTGGTGTGATTCCACAACCGACAGTAAAGTCTGGATGGGAGAAGACAAAGGGTCTTTTAGTGTACTCTTTGCTACTTCTTCCAATTTGTCAAAATTGGAGGAATTTTTTATGTTACAAACAAGACAGATGGTTTTAATTGCCATTTTATCAGCCCTATCTTTTAGCTTAATGCTTTTTGGCTTTCCGATTATTCCAGGAGCTGATTTTTTGAAAGTAGAGTTGAGTATTTTACCTATTTTGTTGGGGTTGTACTTATTTGATCTTAAAACAGCCTACCTTATTTTAGGTCTGCGAACTGTTCTCAAGTTTGTCCTAAACAATCGTGGGGTCAATGATTGGATTGGTTTGCCGATGAATGTGCTAGCCTTGGCCATTTTTGTGGCTTGCTTTGCATTGATTTGGAAAAAAAAGGAAACGGTCTCTCGCTATGTGATGGCGAGCCTGGTTGGAACAGTTGTCTTAACCCTTAGCATGTTGCTCTTGAACTGGGTATATGGTATCCCACTTTATGCGAAATTGGCGAATTTTGATATTAGTCAGTTTATCGGTACCTCACTTTATCTTTTTGGCATGGTTTTACCATTTAATCTTGTTCAAGGACTGATTTTTTCGTTATCCTTTGCGCTCATTTACCGTTTATTGAAACCTATTTTATCCACTTATCGTTATGAAAAATAAAGAAACTTACCTACTTCGTGGCACATTTGCCTTGGTCATTTTTGTCTGCATGGGCTATGTGATTAAATTTTACCCAGAAACCGTTCTATCTTTTGATCAAACTGTACAAGCGAAGTTTAGAAGCGATCTACCAAGTTTTTGGACAGACTTTTTCCAAAACATAACTGTTTTAGGTAATCCACCTGTTCAAATAGCTCTGACTATTTTTCCTGCCCTTGTTTTTTGGTTGAAAAAATGGCGAGCAGAAGCCTATTATTTGTTAATTAGTGCAAGTTTAGCTGGCTTGGCAATTGTTGTTTTCAAATCAGTTTATCAACGTCCACGTCCAAGTATCCCACATCTAGTATCAGCATCCGGTTATTCTTTTCCAAGTGGACACGCTTTGGGAGCGATGGTCATCTTTGGTGCGATTTTGATTGTTTGTTACCAACGTTTGAACCAAAGAAGCGGTTTACGACTGATTGTTAGTTTGGTTTTGACTAGCTTGATTGTTTTGGTAGCTCTATCTCGAGTTTACTTGGGTGTTCATTATCCAATAGATATTTTAGCAGGTTTATTAGTTGGCTATGCGATTTTGAATATGTTATTTCCCTACTATGATTGCTGGCGTTTTAAATGGCGTTTTCAAGCCAAGCAAAAATAAAATAAGGTTAGGTCAGCCCTAGCCTTATTTCATTAAAAGAAGGAGATTTGAGATGAAAAAACCATTGGCCATGGCTCACGATTTTTTAGCTGAGGTATTAACATCTGATAGTGTAGTGGTAGATGCAACCATGGGTCAAGGTTTTGATACAGTTTTTTTGGCCAAAACAGCGGGGAAGGTTTATGCTTTTGATGTTCAAAAGCAAGCTTTGGTTTGGACGCAAGAACGATTGGCAAGAGAAAATCTGGTGGCTAACTTGATTCATGCAGGACATGAGCAAGTGGCAGACTATGTTAAGGAAAAAATTGATGGTGCGATTTTCAATCTAGGTTATTTGCCTAGAGCAGACAAGTCTTTAACAACTCAACCCAAAACCACCTTGCTGGCTCTTGAACAAATTTTAGAACGTTTATCTTTTGGTGGTCGTATCTCAATTATGGTCTATTATGGTCATGAGGGTGGGCAAAGAGAAAAAGACTCCCTGCTTGATTTTGTCAGACGTCTGTCACAAAAAGATTTTGCAGTCATGTCCTATCAGGCTCTTAATCAAATCAATCAGCCGCCTTTTTTGATTATGATTGAGAAATTAAGGAGATCCAGATAGGAGATAATCGTTCAAAACGTGATATTTATGGAAAATATGATATAATAGACTGGATTATTTAGAAATTAGGAGATGAAAAATGGAAGACCCTAGCAGTCAGTCCTTGTTATTGCAATTTTTATTATTATTACTACTCACCTTATTCAATGCCTTTTTCTCAGCTAGTGAAATGGCTATGGTATCGCTCAATCGTTCTCGTGTGGAGCAAAAGGCAGCCGAAGGAGATAAACGTTATGCCCGTTTGTTGAAAATTTTGGATAATCCCAATAATTTTCTGTCAACTATCCAAGTCGGTATTACCCTCATTACTCTCTTATCAGGGGCAAGTTTTGCTGATTCCTTGGGAACGGTGATTGCGTCTTGGTTTGGCCAATCAACAACTGCGAAAACGGCAGGAGATATTATTTCTTTGGTTTTCTTGACTTATATCTCGATTGTAATTGGTGAGCTATATCCTAAACGAATTGCCATGAACCTCAAGGAAAATTTGGCGATTTACTCAGCCCCAATTATTCTCTTTTTGGGTAAATTGGTTAGTCCCTTTGTTTGGTTCTTATCAGCATCAACCAATCTTTTGAGTCGTCTAACGCCAATGACCTTTGATGATGCCAATGAGCAGATGACTAGAGATGAGATTGAGTACCTGTTGACCAATAGTGAGGCGACATTGGACGCTGAAGAAATTGGCATGTTGCAAGGGGTCTTTTCTTTAGATGAAACCATGGCGCGTGAAGTGATGGTGCCAAGGACAGATGCCTTTATGGTTGACATCAATGACGATACCACAGAGTTGATTAAGGAAATCTTAAAAGAAAACTATTCTCGTATTCCTGTTTATGATGGGGATAAAGACAAGATTATCGGCTTGATTCATACGAAAAATATTTTGAGTGCAGCCTTTGCTCAAGGTTTTGACAAAATCAATCTTCGCCAATTACTGCAAGAACCACTTTTTGTGCCAGAAACGATTTTTGTGGATAATCTCTTGACCACTCTACGTAACAATCAGCGACAAATGGCGATTTTATTAGATGAATATGGTGGCGTATCAGGTCTGGTGACCTTGGAAGACTTGCTAGAAGAGATTGTCGGTGAAATCGATGATGAAACAGACAAGGCAGCAGAGTCTGTTCGAGAAATCGCCGATCAAACCTATATTGTCCTTGGTAATATGACACTCAACGAATTCAACGAATATTTTGAAAGTGAATTAGTTAGTGATGATGTGGATACCATTGCAGGTTTTTACCTAGCAGGTATTGGCACTATTCCTAATCAAGACGTTAAAGAAAGCTATCAAGTTGATAGCCAAAATAAACGCTTTGATTTTATCAATGATAAGGTCAAAGATGGTCGTGTCGTCAAGTTGAAAGTGCTAGTCAGTCCATTAGAAACTGATGAGCAAGTCAACTAACATCATAAATCATAGGAATTGATGGTTAAATCATCAGTTCCTATTTTGATGCTTATTTAGTTCTTGGTTTACAGGTCTTGTCTGTTGAGATATACTAACGATAGACGAACAATTACATATCTTCTAGCAACAAGATTTCTTTGTTAGCAAATGGAGGTAAACAAATGACACTTAGAGTAAGACTTCCGTTATTTTTCACCGTTCTGTTCACACAATTTGGTAGTGCGGTGTTGACATTTTTCTTGTCCTTGACCGTACTCATGCAGACTAAAAGCCCTCTTGCCTTTAGTCAGATTGTCTTGATTGGTTCAGTTGTTAGTTTATTGGGAACACCTGTCATTGGTCTTATGGTGGATCGTTACCCTAAAAAACCACTATTGCTTATGGCTCAACTCATTAGTATGCTGATTTTGGCAATGTGTTTCTTTTTCAGTATGAATCAAGTGACACCAAACTTTTTCATTGTCATCTTGATTGTGGTCTTGCTGAATCTAATGGATAGTCTAGTATCAACCACGATATTGGCATCGGCTGTTCATTTGGTTGAGTTAGAAGAAGAACTTGGACAGTTTAATGGCTTGATTCAGAGCGTTGACTCTGCCTCATCCTTGCTTGGTCCAGTTGTAGCAGGGGCAATTTATCCCTTAATTTCCTTAGATATGGTGATTGGCTTGGAGCTTTTGTTAGAAGGTTTGGGTTTAATCTCACTTTGTTTTCTCTCGTTTAGCAATCGCCCATTTCAGCAGCTTGACGATGACATGGTTGATGGAAATGCTAAGGAAGAGCAGACATTGAAAGCTGCCTTGTCTTATTTATTTGACCAAAAAGTCTTGCTGATTTTATTGTTTGGCATGTTGGTCATGAATTTTCTTCTATCAGCCTTGGTGATTGGTTTTCCAATCATTGTGACCACTTATTTTTCAGAAAATAGTCTAGCAGTGGGCATTTTAGAAGCAAGTGTTTCAATAGGTATGCTACTAGCCAGCAGTGTCTTTGCCTATCGTTCAATCAATCCTGATAAGATCAGTCTAATTATTAAGAGTTGGTTGGTTAGTGGATTTTGTCTTTTTGCCATTGTTTTTGGCGTTACGATTTTCAAACATAACCTGTTCTTTTTATTGATTTTCTTAGTCGTTATCAATCTGATGATAGGTTTGGCTTTGACAGCAGGTAGAATTCCTATTTTGACCTTATTTCAAAAGCAGATCGCACCAAGTAAGCAAGGTCGAATTTTTGCTATTCTTGATGTTTTGGTTCAGGTATCAGTTCCTGTAGGGACCTTGATTTTTGGCTTGTTATTTGAGTATTTTCCTATTTTGACTGTGTTTTTCGTTTCAGGTTTTCTAATGCTTGTTTTTGTAGCCTATCTTAACCGTTTTTTGAAAAAGAAAGATTTACTTTAAGAGAAAAGAGAAAGACGAAGTGAAGTCTTTCTTTTATTTTAGCTAGTTTTTTGTCTAAAAAAGGAGTATAATAAAACTATAAAGCGTTTTCAAAAGAGGTGGTTTGATGACTGATATTGATTATAAAAAAGTAACAGGTATGGTGCATTCAACAGAAAGTTTTGGAACAGTGGATGGTCCAGGCGTTCGCTTCATTATTTTTATGCAGGGCTGTAAGATGCGTTGTCAATATTGTCATAACCCAGACACTTGGGAAATGGAAACCAATAACTCTCAAGAACGAACGGTTGAAGATGTCTTGAAAGAAGCCTTGTCTTACCGTCATTTTTGGGGCAAAGAAGGTGGTATTACGGTTTCTGGTGGTGAGGCTCTCCTTCAGATTGAGTTTGTCACAGCCTTGTTTACGGAAGCTAAAAAACTAGGTATTCATTGTACCTTGGATACCTGTGCCTTGCCGTTTCGTGATACGCCAGCCTACCATGAAATTTTTGATAAACTGCTAGCTGTGACGGATTTGGTGTTGTTGGATATTAAAGAAATCAATGATGAACGCCATAAATTTGTGACTAGCCAAAGCAATAAAAATATCATTGCCTGCGCTAAATACCTATCAGATAAGGGAGTTCCGGTTTGGATTCGCCATGTCTTAGTGCCTGGTTTGACAGATATTGATCAAGATTTAGTGGAGCTAGGTCAGTTCGTCAAAACCCTTAAAAATGTGGATAAGTTTGAGATTTTGCCTTATCACACCATGGGCGAATTTAAGTGGCGAGAGTTGGGGATTCCCTATGCCTTGGCTGGTGTTAAGCCACCGACAGCAGACCGTGTCAAAAATGCTAAGGATTTGATGCAAACAGAAACCTATACCAACTATATGAAACGTATTCATTCCTAGTCTTTTGCGACTTGGCTTGATTTTTGGTATAATAATGCCAAACTTAGAAATATATGAGGTAGAAAAGACATGTCGATTTTAGTATTTGGTCATCAAAATCCTGATACGGATGCCATTGCATCATCTTATGGTTGGGCTTATTTGGAGAAAAACGCTTGGGGGCGTGATGCTAAAGCAGTAGCCTTAGGCACTCCGAACGAAGAAACTGCCTTTGCCTTGGATTATTTTGGTGTTGAAGCACCGACTGTGGTAACGTCAGCTAAGGAAGCAGGTGCGAGTCAAGTGATTTTGACAGACCACAATGAATTCCAACAATCAATTAGCGATATTGCAGAACTTGAGATTTTGGCAGTGGTTGACCATCACCGTGTGGCGAATTTTGAAACAGCCAACCCACTTTATATGCGTTTAGAGCCAGTAGGTTCAGCGTCATCAATTGTTTATCGTGCTGCTAAAGAGACTGGTCTAGTACTGCCAAAAGAAGTGGCAGGTCTATTGTTGTCAGGTTTGATTTCAGATACGCTTCTATTGAAATCACCAACAACGGCAGAAAGTGATCATCAAGTGGCTAAAGAACTGGCTGAATTGGCAGAGGTTGATTTGGAAACTTATGGTTTAGCCCTATTGAAAGCAGGAACAAATCTCGCTAGCAAGTCAGCAGCAGAATTGATTGATATTGATGCTAAAACATTTGAATTAAATGGCAATCCAGTTCGTGTGGCTCAAGTCAATACTGTTGATATTGCAGAAGTTTTAGAACGTCAAGAAGAGATCGAGGCAGCCATGTTAGCAGCTAATCAGGCTAATGGCTATTCAGATTTTGTATTGATGATTACAGATATTGTTAATTCAAATTCAGAGATTTTGGCATTAGGTCAACACATGGATAAGGTTGAGGCGGCATTCAACTTCAAATTGGAGAACAATCATGCCTTTTTACCAGGTGCTGTATCACGTAAGAAACAAGTAGTCCCACAATTAACAGAGAGTTTTAATGCGTAAAAAAGTTGAGCCAGTTTTGGCTCAACTTTTTGAATTTATTAGTCCATTTTCAACATCAGATAAAGAAAATAAGGTGCACCAACGATAGCAACTAGCAGACCAGTTGGAATCCCCATGCCAACAAGGAAGATACGTCCCAAAGTGTCTGCGATTAGGAGGATGAGCATGCCGACCATTAGACTAGTAGGAATGGTTAGAAGATGATTATTCCCAAGTTGTCGCTTGACACTATGACCAGCAATTAAACCAACAAAGCTGATATTGCCAACCAAGATAACACTGATGGCAGCTAGGGAGGTGGCTAGGAAAAGAATAAACAAGCGTTGTTTTTTTAAGTTAAGCCCTAAGGCAGTTGCCGTATATTCGTTAAGGTTCATGATATTTAAAGCTTGATATTGACTGTAAGTTAGCCCCCATAATATGACTAAGGGAAAACTACAAATCAAAAGACTCTGCCAATTATCACCCGTGATTTGTCCACTTAGCCAGTTATTGATGTAATCAATCTTGTAGCGATCTACATAGCTAACTAAGGTTACGATAAGACTAGACATCATGGTGGAAATACCGACTCCAGCAATAATCAGTCGATTGGGATTGATGTTGTGATTGGGTTTATAAGAAAGTAGATAGACTAGAAGAATTGTAGCATAGCTACCAAGAATGGTAAGACTAGGAAGCAAGGACTGGCTAATTGCAAACTCTAATTTTCCAAAAGCTAGTAAACTTGCAATAACCAAACCTGCCCCAGCATTGATACCCAAGATACCTGAGTCTGCTAGTGGATTTTGAGTAAGGGTTTGCAATAACAAACCTGCGAGAGCCAGAGAGCCGCCTCCCATAAGGCTGGCCAAAATTCGAGGAAGACGTATGTTAAACAGAATGAGCTGACTTTGTGTTTGATTGGATTGGTTAAAGAGCTGAGTAAAATTAAGTTGACTCTCTCCTAGTGACAGAGCCAAAATACTGGTAAATAGTACAACAAAAAACAGGAAAATGATGACTTTATTAGGGGATGTTTTCATAGATTTTGTTCCTTTCTAATAAGAATTAGAAAAGAAGGTAGGCTAATAAGACTGACAACAGCATTTAGTGAGGTTTCGTATGGTGAATTGATCATGCGACAGAGAAGATCAATCCAAACCATAAAACTTGCTCCCCAAAGCATAGTTAAAGGAAGAAGTTGCTGATAGTGTTGTCTGATGACCAGTTTGGCTAAGTGGGGAATGAGCAGACCAATAAAGGCTAGGTTACCAACTAAGGCGACACTGCTAGCTGAAAGAAGCAAAACGATTGCTAAAAGAAGCAATTGGGTGCGTCTGATATTTTGCCCCAAGGCTTGAGAAAGTGATTTTTCGAGGTTAAGAAGATTGAGTTGGTGACTAAAAAATAAAGCAGAACCTAAACCAAAAAGGATAAAAGGAGCTATGAAGGTAATCATAGACCAGTTAACAGCAACTAGACCGCCAGATTGCCAACCAATGATGGTAGTAGATAAGTGATTGGTGATAGTAATGACTTGCCCTATGGCTGAAAAAAGTGTAGTCATCATAGCTCCTGCTAAAATGAGACGGATTTGATGGTTGCTTGCTTTTTTTTGATAGGCTAATCCAAAAACGAAAAGGGCAGCCAGACTAGCACCGATTAAACAAAAAAGTAAAATGAAGCTGTAATGTGGTTTTTTAATTAGCAGATAAGCTAAGACCAAGGCAAGTCCTGCCCCAGCATTGATTCCCAGTAAACCTGGATCAGAAATAGGATTTTGAGTAACCGCTTGCGTTATTAAACCTGAGGTCGCAAGTCCTGCTCCTACCAAACAAGCGGCGATTAGACGAGGAAAACGGCTATCAATAATGATATTCTGAGCTTGGCTTTCTAAAAAAGGTTGAGCTAAAATCGTTATGACTTCTTGATGGCTATAACGAATAGCCCCAAAACGTAGGCTGGCATAGCTACCCAGTCCTAAACTAATCAAACTGATGAAAAAAACAAGCCAAAAATGATTTGGCCTTGTTTGAAAATAAGATTTACTTGTTGTCATAATGTCTTTCTAGTTGTTTGTGGCTAGAATGGCTTTTTCTAAAACCTCTAACTGATAATCAAGAGCCTTAGGATCATTGAAGTAAAAGGCATTGGCAGGAACTTTGATGATATTACCATTTTGAACAGCAGGAATGGCTTGCCAGAGATCACTTTCATAAAGAGCAGAATTAGTAGTGGTTGAATCTGCTGCAACAATAGCATAATCTCCCATATAAGCACTTAAGACTTCTTTAGAGATTGAGAGGTAGCCCTTTGGGAAAACTTCTTGAATGATTTTTTCAGGAGCCTTAAATCCAAGGGCTTGGTAAAGAATTTCTCCGCCACGTCCCCAATTATTACCAAACAGATAGATTTCTTTTTCACTTAAACCAATGAGGGTAAACGTTTTATCTTGACCAATGGCTTTAGTCAGCTTGTCTTTGGTTTGAGTAACCTTTGTTTTCCAAGAATCAAGCCAGGCTTGTGCTTCTTTTTCCTTGTTAAACACTTGTCCAAAATCAGAAAGTACTTGTAAATAATCATGTTTGCCATAGTCAACAGCGATAACAGGTGCAATTGTGGCTAATTGTTCAAGATTGGCTTCAGTTGTGCCTGCAATGATTACATCAGGTTTAGTTGCAGCAAGAGCTTCAAGGTCGGTAGGCATGACTTCTTTGGCTTGACTTAGTTCTTTTTTAAGCACAGGATTATCCAAATCATAAGTCGTTGCAGCGACGATATTAAGCCCTAACTGCATGAGATAGCCAGTATAGCTGGCAGATAAGCTAGCTACTCGTTTTGGTGACTGGGGAACTTGACCGTAGTAGGTAAAGCCGTCGATTTTAGGCAAATTCTCAGAATCAGAAAGAGATTGATTGTTTGATGTAGCCTTGCCACAAGCTGCTAAAACCATAATCATGAGAAGGGTTAAAACTAAGCTAGTCATTTTTTTCATGTTTAGACTCCTTTGTGTAATTGATAACTGATTAGAATCGGTTTTTGTGAAAGCTTATCGGTTGTGATTTGAGCATCGATTTGGAAAATCTCTCGTAAGACAGACTTAGTCAAGACCTGGTTAACAACTCCATGATGATGGATTTTGCCCTCTTTCATAGTAATTAAATAGTCAGAAAAACGAGCAGCTAGATTTAAGTCATGTAAGACCATAATAATGGTTTTTCCTTGCTGCTGATTGAGGTCTTGTAAGAGCTCTAAAATTTCCAATTGATGATTCATATCCAAGTAGGTAGTTGGTTCATCTAAGAAAATCGTTGGCGTATCTTGGGCTAAAGCCATGGCAATCCAAACACGTTGGCGTTGCCCACCTGATAACTGGTCAACATCCGTCTGGGCAAAAGGAGTAACCCTTGTGATTTCCATAGCCCAATGAATTTTATCACGGTCTTCATTGCTAAGGCCACCCAGATACTTTTGATGTGGAAAGCGACCATAAGAAATCAACTCATAGGTTGACAGCCCTTTTGGCACTTGTGGCGTTTGTGGTAAAAGGGCAATTTTTTTAGCCACGTCCTTGGTTGGTAATGAATGAATAGCCTGTCCATCCAGAAGAATTTGCCCTTTTTCAATAGGTGTTAGACGCAATAAAGCCTTGAGCAAGGTAGATTTTCCACAGCCGTTGGGACCAATAATGGTTGTGATTTGTCCATCGTTTAATTTAGTACTTAAATTTGAGAGAATCTCTTGTTTATGATAAGTGACATGGATACCCTTAGCTTCAATCATTGACATCGTTTCTAGTCTTCTTTCTGATTTTTATTATAGCACAAAATAAAAGTCAGCCAAGAGGAGAAAGCTCTTTTCAGAAATATTGGAATCATTATTGACTAATCTAGAGGAAGTCGCATAAAATTCTCATTTTCATAACCTTATAGCAGATTTTCAGTTAATAATCTGCTATAATAGAAAAAAATAATAGAGGTGATTGTTATGGGTAACTTTCAAGTAATTTCACATCCGTTGATTCAACATAAATTGTCAATTTTGCGTCGCACAACAACCTCGACCAAGGACTTTCGTGAATTGGTTAATGAAATTGCCATGTTAATGGGTTATGAGGTTTCTCGTGACCTTCCCCTAGAAGATGTGGAGATTGAAACACCGATTACTAAGACTGTCCAAAAACAATTGACAGGGAAAAAGTTAGCGATTGTGCCAATCTTACGAGCTGGTGTTGGTATGGTTGATGGTTTGTTGAGTCTAGTTCCAGCAGCCAAGGTCGGTCATATTGGCATGTACCGTGATGAAGAAACCTTTGAGCCAGTGGAATACTTGGTTAAGTTACCAGAAGATATTGACCAACGTCAAATTTTTCTAGTTGATCCGATGTTGGCGACAGGAGGCTCGGCTATTTTGGCTGTAGATTCTCTTAAAAAACGTGGAGCAACCAATATCAAATTTGTTTGTTTGGTGGCGGCACCAGAAGGAGTAAAGAAATTACAGGCAGCCCATCCAGATATTGACATTTACACAGCAGCCTTGGATGAAAAATTAAACGAGAATGGTTACATTGTCCCTGGTCTTGGTGATGCAGGTGACCGTTTATTTGGTACCAAGTAGGTCGAGTAGGACTGAAACAGTTGTTTCGGTCCTTACTTTATGATAGTAGTTAAATAAAAAAATTGACCTTTTTTGACCAATGCTTTATAATAGACTTATTGAATGTTGTAACGGTCATGATTGACCAAGCAAAATTAGAAATGGAGAGAATTATGATTCCAGTAGTAATTGAACAAACTAGTCGTGGCGAGCGTTCGTATGATATTTACTCACGCTTACTAAAAGATCGTATTATTATGTTGACAGGTCCTGTTGAGGATAACATGGCAAATTCTGTCATCGCCCAACTTCTGTTTCTGGATGCCCAAGATAATACTAAAGACATTTATCTTTATGTCAATACCCCAGGTGGGTCAGTGTCAGCAGGTCTTGCTATTGTTGATACCATGAACTTTATTAAGTCAGATGTTCAGACTATTGTGATGGGAATGGCTGCTTCAATGGGAACGATTATTGCCTCAAGTGGTACTAAAGGTAAACGTTTCATGTTACCAAATGCAGAATACATGATCCATCAGCCAATGGGTGGCACTGGTGGCGGTACTCAACAAACAGATATGGCTATTGCAGCTGAACACCTCTTGAAAACCAGAGAAAATCTTGAACGAATTTTAGCAGAAAATTCAGGTCAACCTGTTGAGAAGATTCATCAAGATGCGGAACGCGATCGTTGGATGAGTGCAAAAGAAACACTAGAATATGGCTTTATTGATGAAATCATGGCCAATAACAATTTGCAATAAAGTGAGTAACAAGAGATAAAAAGCAATTCCTTAGATAAATTGGTTAGCTTTTTATCTCTTATTTTGATGAGGAGAAGTGATGTTTGAAAGGCAAAAACGACTAGGTTTACTGGTTTACCTCTATTACAATCGAGATGCGAAAAAATTAAGTCAGTATGGCGATAAAATTTATCATTCAAAAAAAATGCGTTACCTGTTACTCTATGTTAATGCAGAAAGGGCTGAACAAACCTTAGCAGAAATTAGTCAGTTAAACTATGTGAAAACTGTGTTGCCATCGTATTTTACGGACATTAACCAAGAATTTGTTGGCAATTTACAGGAGTGAAAACGTTTTTATAATAAAATAAAAAAATTTAATAAAAAAAGTCTTGACAATTATCTGACAATTCAGTATGATATAAAACATATCAATTAAGAAATTCTTAAGGAGAAAAGATTATGAAGAAAAAATTTGCATTAGCAACACTTGCTTTTGTTAGTACAGCTGTCCTAGCAGCCTGTGGTGCAGCACCAGGTAGTTCGTCTAATTCAGCAGGTAATGAAGTTGGTGAAACGGTAAAAGTTGGTTACAACTTTGAGTTATCTGGAGCAGTAGCAGCTTATGGTAGTGCTGAGAAAAACGGTGCTGATTTAGCGGCTGAGGAAATCAATGCGGCTGGTGGTGTTGATGGTAAAAAACTTGAAATTGTTTCTAAAGACAATAAATCAGAAACCACTGAAGCAGCCAATGTTGCAACTAGTTTAACTACTCAAGATAAAGTTGTTGCAATGGTTGGTCCAGCAACATCAGCCAATACAGCAGCAACAGTTAGTGCTGCTCAACAAGCTGCAGTACCGTTGGTAACACCTTCAGGTACATTAGATAGCTTGACTTTGGATGCGTCTGGTAAAGTACAAGATTATGTTTTCCGTGCGACCTTCGTTGATAGCTTCCAAGGAGCAATCCTTGCACAATATGCAACAGATAACCTAAGTGCTAAAAAAGTTGTTCTTTTCTATGACAACTCAAGTGACTACGCGAAAGCTGTAGCTGATCAATTCAAGAAATCTTACAAAGGGGAAGTTGTTGTTGAAGAAACATTTGCTTCAGGTGATAAAGACTTCCAAGCTGCTTTGACAAAAGTTAAAGATAAAGAATTTGATGCTATCGTTATGCCAGGTTACTATACTGAAACTGGTTTGATCACAAAACAAGCTCGTGAAATGGGAATCGACAAAGCAATCCTTGGTCCTGACGGATTCAATGACCCACAATTTGTTGAAACAGCAGGTGCAGCAAATACAAACAACGTTTACTATGTATCAGGTTACTCTACATCAACTAGCTTGACTGAAAAATCATCAGCCTTTGTTAAAGCTTACAAAGAAAAATATGGTACAGAACCAAACATGTTTGCCGCTCTTTCTTACGACTCAGTTTACATGGTGGCAGAAGCAGCTAAAGGAGCTAAAACATCTAAAGATGTGGCAACTAACCTGGCTAGTTTGAAAGATTTTGAGGGTGTAACTGGTAAATTCACAGTTGATGCTAACCATAACCCAGCGAAAACAGCACTTGTTGTTAGCTTGAAAGATGGTAAGGAAGCTTCAGCAACTTCAGTTGAAGTCAAATAAGGGACTTGACTATTTACATAGTCTGAATTAAAATATCATAAGTGGAAGAATAAATTCTTCCACTTATTCATTATATTGATAGAAAGTTTGGTGACTCTATGCTTCAGCAACTTGTCAATGGGTTAATTTTAGGGAGTGTCTATGCTCTGATTGCCCTTGGTTACACCATGGTATATGGTATTATCAAGTTGATTAACTTTGCCCACGGTGATCTTTACATGATGGGTGCCTTTATTGGTTACTATTTAATCTCTACCTTCCAGATGAATTTCTTTGTTGCTCTCTTGCTAACAATGGTTTTAACGGCGGCATTAGGTGTACTGATTGAATTTTTAGCCTATCGTCCATTAAGAAATTCAACTCGAATTGCTGCGTTGATTACAGCAATTGGTGTGTCTTTCCTTTTAGAATACGGTATGGTTTACTTGGTTGGTGCCAATACGCGTGCCTTTCCACAAGCCTTAAAAACCGTAAAATATAACTTAGGTCCGATTAGTATTACTAATGTTCAGTTGACGATTTTATTTGTTTCGGTTAGTTTGATGATTGCTTTGCAATTTATCGTTAAGAAAACAAAAATGGGTAAAGCCATGCGTGCAGTGTCTGTTGATAGTGATGCGGCACAACTCATGGGAATCAACGTTAACTCAACCATCAGCTTTACCTTTGCTCTTGGTTCGGCTCTTGCTGGTGCAGCAGGTGTTTTGATTGGTCTTTATTACAACTCGATTGATCCTTTGATGGGGATGACACCTGGTATTAAAGCCTTCGTTGCTGCCGTTTTGGGTGGTATCGGGATTATTCCAGGTGCAGCACTTGGTGGCTTTATCATTGGTCTTTTGGAAACATTCTCAATCTCAATTGGTTTGTCAAGTTTCCGTGATGCAGTGGTGTATATTATTTTGATTGTCATTTTGCTGATTAGACCAGCAGGTATTCTTGGTAAAAATGTGAAGGAGAAGGTATAGCATGAAAAATTTGAAAGTAAATCTTGTTTGGCTTGCTTTGATTGCTGCCGTCTTTGTTCTCTTATCTGTTTTGATTTCTAGCGGTTTATTAGGCGTTTATTATGTGCAAATTTTGATGGGAATTGGTATTAGCGTTATCATGGCCTTGGGGACGAATCTTATTCTTGGTTTCTCAGGTCAATTTCCACTAGGTCAAGCCGGTTTCATGGCTATTGGTGCCTATGCGACAGCTATTTTAACAAAATCAATGCCGACCTATGCGGGATTTTATGTATCTATGCTTGTAGGTGCCTTGATTGCAGCAGTAGTTGCCTTAGTTGTTGGTTTACCAACGTTACGTTTGAAAGGGGACTATCTTGCTATTGCAACCCTTGGTGTATCTGAAATTATCCGTATGATTATCATCAATGGAGGAGAGCTAACTAATGGTGCAGCAGGTCTGACTGGTATCTTACAATACACGACTTGGCCAACTGTATTCATCTTTGTGGTGGGTGTCGTCATCTTGGTTTTGAACTACCTTCGTAGCCCAATGGGACGTGAAGTGATTGCAGTTCGTGAGGATGAAATTGCGGCTGAGTCAATGGGTGTTAACACGACAAAAGCTAAAGTACTAACCTTTGTGATTGCAGCCATGATGGCAAGTTTGGCAGGTTCACTTTATATTGGTTATCTTGGAACGGCAGTGCCAAAAGATTTCACCATTCTACGCTCGATTGATTATTTAATTATTGCCGTACTGGGCGGTCTAGGTTCAGTAACTGGGACAGTGGTTGCTGCTATTGTATTAGGTGTTTTAAATATGTTCTTGCAAAATGTATCAGAATTGCGAATGATTATTTACTCACTTGCTCTTATCTTAGTAATGGTCTTCCGTCCAGGTGGTCTTCTTGGTACCAAAGAACTCATGTTATCTAAATTTTTCGCAAAAGGTAAGGAGGGCAAAAACTAATGGCACTTCTTGAAGTAAAAAATCTGACTAAAAACTTTGGTGGTCTAACTGCCGTTGGTGATGTCACTCTAGAATTAAATGCAGGTGAATTGGTTGGTTTGATAGGTCCTAATGGGGCAGGCAAAACCACACTGTTTAATCTCTTGACAGGTGTTTATGAGCCAAGTGAAGGAACAGTGAGCTTAGATGGCACCCTTCTTAATGGGAAAAAACCATATACTATTGCTTCACTTGGTTTGTCGCGTACCTTCCAAAACATCCGTCTTTTTAAGGATATGACGGTATTGGAAAACGTTTTGGTTGGTATGGGGAACAATCGTAAGCCAAATCTATTAGCTTCTTTTCTTCGTCTGCCAAAATTCTATAAGAATGAAGAAGAATTGGCCGCAAAAGCCATGAGTTTACTTGCCATCTTTGATTTGGATAAGGATGCGGATACCTTGGCTAAAAATCTTCCTTATGGTCAGCAACGTCGTTTAGAAATTGTTCGTGCCTTGGCAACAGAGCCTAAAATTCTTTTCTTGGACGAGCCAGCAGCCGGGATGAATCCACAAGAAACGGCAGAGTTGACTAGTTTAATTCGCAAGATTAAGGAAGAATTTGGTATTACCATTATCCTTATCGAGCATGACATGAGTTTGGTTATGGAAGTAACAGAACGTATCTATGTGTTAGAATACGGTCGTCTAATTGCTCATGGGACACCAGAAGAAATTAAAAATAACAAACGAGTAATTGAAGCCTACCTAGGAGGTGACGCCTAATGTCTATGTTAAAAGTAGAAAATCTATCAGTCAGTTACGGTGTTATCGAGGCTGTTAAAAATGTTAGTTTTGAGGTTAACGAAGGAGAAGTGGTCACCCTAATCGGTGCCAATGGTGCGGGTAAAACATCGATTCTACGAACCATTTCTGGTTTGGTTCGTCCAAGTGGTGGTACGATTTCATTTTTAGGTAATGAAATTCAAAAAGTCCCTGCTCGTAAGATCGTAGCAGATGGACTGTCACAAGTACCAGAAGGTCGCCATGTCTTTTCAGGTTTGACCGTTTTGGAAAATCTTGAGATGGGTGCTTTCCTTAAAAATAATCGAGAAGAAAATCAGGCTAATCTCAAAAAGATTTTTGCACGTTTCCCTCGTTTAGAAGAACGTAAACATCAAGATGCAGCCACCCTATCTGGTGGTGAGCAACAAATGCTTGCTATGGGGCGTGCTTTGATGAGTCAACCAAAATTACTTTTGCTAGATGAGCCATCAATGGGATTGGCACCAATCTTTATTCAAGAAATTTTTGACATTATCCAAGATATTCAGCGTCAAGGTACAACGGTTCTTCTGATTGAGCAAAATGCCAATAAGGCCTTGTCAATCGCTAATCGTGGTTATGTTTTAGAAACTGGTAAGGTAGTTCTTTCAGGAACAGGTCAGGAGCTTTTAGCTTCTGATGAAGTGAGAAAGGCCTATCTTGGTGGTTAACGAGAAAATCTCTGACACTTGTCAGGGATTTTTTTAACATAGAAAACGATTTCGACTTATGCTATAATAAAAGTAGATAAAAAGAGTGGAGGAGTATTTATGGCTGTTAAAGATTTTATGACTAAAAAAGTGGTTTATGTATCGCCAGATACCAGTGTGGCTCATGCGGCTGACTTGATGAAGGAACAAAATTTGCGTCGCTTACCTGTTATTGAAAATGATAAATTAGTCGGTCTGGTGACAGAAGGAACCATGGCAGAAGCGACCCCTTCAAAAGCAACCAGTCTATCGATTTATGAGATGAATTATTTATTAAATAAGACGAAGATTCGTGATGTCATGATTAAGGATGTGATTTCGATTTCACCTTATGCGACGTTAGAAGATGCGATCTATCTCATGATGAAGAATAAGGTTGGTGTCCTTCCTGTAGCAGAAAATGGGATTGTGTCTGGTATCATTACTGATCGAGATGTCTTCAAAACCTTCCTTAAAGTATCTGGTTATGGTGAAGAAGGGGTGCGTGTGCGTTTGTTCTTGAAAGATCAAGCTGGAGCCTTTGAAAAGGTTGTTAAGATTTTTGCTGACGATCACCTTAATATCCGAAGCGTTTTGGTGAATAATGAAAATGCAGAGAAGGTCTTGGTAGAAGTGCAACTAGATGGACGTTTTGATGTAGACGTTCTAAAAAAAGAACTGATAGAACAAGGGGTACAGGTGGACAGCATCACATTGACTCAAGTGAAAGCTTTGTAAAATCTATTTTTGGTTGGAAAGGCAAAACCTTTTCAACCTTTTTACTTGCTGGCGACTGCTTTTTTAGATTTTTTTTGATAAAATAGAACTACTAAACTAATGAAGGGTTGCTATGACAAAAGGATTATTGATTTCATTTGAAGGACCAGATGGAGCGGGGAAAACCACGGTTTTAGAGCGAGTTTTACCTAGTTTGCAGGCTGATTTGACAGCTAATGTGTTAGCAACTAGAGAACCTGGTGGGATAGAGATTGCCGAAAGAATTCGTGAGGTGATTTTAGATGTCAAGCATACCCGCATGGATAATAAGACGGAATTGTTGCTTTATATGGCAGCTAGACGACAACATATGGTCGAAAAGATTATGCCTGCTTTAACAGAAGGCTCTCTTGTATTGGTTGATCGTTTCATTGACAGTTCTATGGCCTATCAAGGTTATGGGCGTGGCTTAAATAAGTCAGCTATTACTTGGCTTAATGCTTACGTTACAGATGAGCGTCAGCCAGACTTGACCCTTTATTTTGATGTGCCAGCTGAAGTTGGTTTGGAGCGTATCACTCGAAATAAGAAACGAGAAATCAATCGGTTGGATTTGGAAGAATTAGATATGCATCAGCGAGTCAGACAAGGTTACCAAGAACTAGCTCAGCAAAATCCAGAACGGATTAGATGCATAGATGCAACGCAGCCCTTGGACAGCGTAGTGACAGAAGTGGTAGAGCAGATATTGCTTCTAGTGAAAGATAGTTAGCATGACAGTAGCCCAATTGCAACCTAAGATTTATAGGGATTTTGTTAGGATTTTACAAACCAATCGCTTGAGCCATGCTTATCTTTTTGATGGGCAGTTCGCTAGTTTGGAAATGGCCTTATTTCTTACTCAGAGTCAATTTTGTGCTGAATTGGTGGATCGATTACCTTGTGGAAAATGTCGTTCTTGTCGTTTAATTGTTAGACAGGAATTTCCTGATCTACATGTGGTTGAACCAACTGGGCAGCTTATTAAAACAGAAACCATACGAGAGCTTTTGCATGATTTTTCGCGTTCGGGTTTTGAAAGTGACAAGCAAGTTTTTATCATTCGTCAAGCAGAAAAAATGCATCCTAATGCTGCCAATAGTCTTTTGAAAATCATGGAAGAACCAAGAGGCCAGAGCATCATTTTTCTTTTGACGGATGAAGCAAATCTTGTCTTGCCAACGATTAAGAGCCGTTGTCAACAGGTATTCTTTCCTAAAAATGACTCCTACCTTAGAGAGTTTTTGAATCGAGAAGGCTTATTGCCCAATCAAGCCAAAGTATTAGCTCAAGTAGCTCAGAATCAAGAAGAAGCCATGTTTTTAGCGAAAAGTCAAAAAGTATTGCAACAACTGCAACATTTGGAACGTTTTTTAGGCATGTTGTTCAGAGATCAAAAAATGTCTTTTTTAGAAGTGGCACACTTGGCAACTATTTTCAAAGAAAAGAGTGAACAAGAATTGGCTTTTAAGTTATTGAGTTTTTTGTTGGCAGAACAATTACCTAAGGAATTGGCTTTGTTTTATCTCGAGCGGCTTTATGTTGCTCAGAAAATGTGGAAAAGTCATGTTAGTTTTCAAAATGTTTTGGAATATATGGTGATAAGTTGAGGAAAATAATGGTAAAAAAAGATTTATTTGATGCCTTTGATGGCTTTTCACAAAATTTAATGTTGACCTTGGCTGATGTGGAAGCCATGAAAAAACAAGTGCAAGCCTTGGTTGAAGAGAATGCTCGCTTGCGTTTAGAGAATACCAAGCTGCGTCAATATTTTGAAGAAGTTGAAAAAGGTAAAACGAGAACCAGTAAGGAAACTCGTGATACCTTATTGGGCATCTATCAAGATGGCTTTCATGTGTGTAAGGATTTTTATGGTCAACGACGAGATAATGACG
This sequence comes from Streptococcus sp. sy018, assembly GCF_007859185.1. NCBI lineage: Bacteria > Bacillati > Bacillota > Bacilli > Lactobacillales > Streptococcaceae > Streptococcus > Streptococcus sp. sy018. The sequence continues at coordinate 54,964 of NZ_VOHN01000006.1, forward strand.
GTGACTGCCTTTGGTGTGATGAACAGCTAGAAAGAGCTTAACGATGCAAATTCAAAAAAGTTTTAAGGAAGTAAGAGCAGTCGGTAGTCTTTATCTGGTGCCAACACCTATTGGTAACTTGCAAGATATGACCTTTCGAGCGATAGAAGTCTTAAAGTCAGTTGATGTTATTTGTGCAGAAGATACAAGGACGACTGGGCAACTACTTAAGTATTTTGACATTGAAACCCCTCAAACGAGCTTTCACGAGCATAATGCTTATGAAAAAATAGAAGAGTTAATTGAGTTGTTGTTGTCGGGAAAATCACTAGCTCAAGTATCTGATGCTGGCATGCCAAGTATTTCTGATCCAGGTCATGATTTGGTACAAGCAGCACTTGCTAGGGAGATTCCAGTTGTCTCTTTGCCTGGTTCTTCTGCAGGTATTACGGCTTTGATTGCCAGTGGTATTGCTCCTCAGCCACATATTTTTTATGGCTTTTTACCCCGTAAAAAAGGTCAGCAGCTTAGTTTTTTTGAAGCAAAGAAGGCTTATCCGGAGACCCAAATTTTTTATGAATCGCCTTATCGAGTGTTGGAGACGTTGACGACTATGTTGGCAGTCTATGGTGATCGTCAGGTGGTTTTGGTTCGTGAATTGACTAAGATTTATGAAGAATATCAGCGTGCCAGTTTAAGTGAATTGATTGCAGCTTTAGAGGGGCAAACTATTAAAGGTGAATGCCTTATCATTGTTGCAGGAGCAGTTGTTGAAGAAAAATCAATCGCAGATCAAGATCCGATAGTGTTGGTTGATGAGTTGATTACTTTAGGTCATAAGCCCAACCAAGCGATTAAGACAGTTGCTAAAGAATACGGTCTAAATCGTCAGGAACTCTATCAAGCTTACCATGAGAAAAGGAAGGAAGAAGAATGACTCGTCGTTTTCTTTATTATGTATTAAAGCAGCCTTTGATGCTTTTGGTTGATTGTGAAACGGGAGTAGAATACTTGACAACACTTTATAGCCAAATTCCTGTGATGGATAAAGAGGGCGGGATTGTCTTAACGGGACTTCCCAGATTACCCGTTTCCTTAGATAAGGATAGAAAAAAAGAGTATGGACGTGAATTAAAAAAACGTTTTACCTTTCAGGTTGAAAACATAGACTTTGTCAGAAGGGCCTATTTAGTGACGGATCAGCAGACTGGGGTTGAGTATTTCTTTTCTAGAGGGACGGTGACTCCTTTGTTGACGGAAACGGCTCATTTGAAAATTAAGGAGAATGAATGATGCTAACGTTTTATGAATATCCAAAATGTTCAACCTGTCGTCAGGCTAAAAAAGAACTTAAAACCTTAGGATTGGATTTTGAGGCTGTTGATATTAAGACGACACCGCCAACCGTAGATGTCTTAGCTGACTGGTTGGGGAATAACGACCTACCCTTGAAAAAATTATTCAATACCAGTGGGAATTCCTATCGTCAGTTAGATTTGAAAAATCGTTTTGACCAATTGTCACAAGATGAATTGTTAACCTTGTTGTCACAAGATGGTATGCTGATTAAGCGTCCAATTTTGGTTGATGGTAACCGCATCTTACAAATTGGTTATAAAACTCCTTATGAATTGTTGGTGATTGAGAAAAATTGATTTGATTTTGCGAATAGAGATTAGAAAGGCTAAAGAAATGGCAATTAGCCTTTTTTGTTTTTTTATGCTAAAATAAGTCTATGTGAAAGAGGTATTGCAGATGTTATCGACTAGAAAATCTGTTATGGCTACTACTTTTGGCGTCATATTTTTAGTCTTGTTGGGAGCTTGCTCTTTTGTTAAACAGACTGAACCGTCACTCCAACAAGAAGAATCTGCTTCATCAACAACAGTTGAATTAGCCGATTTACCCAAGGTGTCGTCAACGGATTGGGAGTTGGTTTTAGTTAATCGTAGTTACCCTAAAGCTGAGTTGAATCCTGATTTGGTAGAAGTCAATGGGGTGTTTGTTGATAGGCGGATTGAAAATGATGTCAGACAGTTTTTAGCAGCAGCACAAAGCATATCATCTAATGAACAGTTGATTTCAGCCTATCGTAGCGTTGCTTACCAAGAACAAGTCTATAATGGCTATGTGGAGAGAGAGCTACTGGGTGATCCAAGTTTAAGTCGAGATGAGGCTGAGAAAATTGTCCAAACATTTTCTCAACCACCAGGAGCTAGTGAACATCAAACTGGGCTTGCTTTTGATATGAGTACGACACCTAACTTAGATGGTAGTGATGAAGCGATTGCCAAGCAAGTACAACAGTTGGCAGCAACGTATGGTTTTGTTTTACGATTTCCAAAAGATAAGACGATCATTACAGGCATTGCTTATGAAAATTGGCATTACCGTTATGTTGGAAAAATCTCAGCAGCCTATATGGTCAAGCATAACTTGGCTTTAGAAGAATACATTGAATTATTGAAGGAGAACGGACAATGAAGCGTCGCTTATCATTGAAGGGTATGCTTTGCCTTACCTTTTTGCTCTTGATAGGATTAGTGTCGATTTTGAGTCGGCCACAAATGATGCGAGCAGAAACGGTAGTTAGAACGTCCTATACTCAGGAACAATTTATTGAAAAAATAGCTCCGATTGCTCAAGAATTATCAGACGCCTATGGAGTGCCAGCCTCTCTTATTATTGGTCAGGCGGCTTTATCTTCTAATTATGGTACTTATGTCGTGGCAGTGAATTATCATAATCTTATGGCCTTGCCAGCTTATGAGGGTCGTGATAGTATTTCTTTGTCAACCACCCGTTACTTATCTAATAAATTAACGACTGTGACAGATCGTTTTGCGATTTATGACAGTTGGAAGGCGTCTCTCTATGATTATCTGGCAATTCTGAAGTCAGGAAAGGTCTGGGGCAAGGAACTTTATGAAACTCTGGTCACCTCAACAGATTATAAAATTTCGGTCAAAGCTTTAAATAAAGCGGGTTTTAGCCCTATTGCTGATTATGAAGCAAAATTGATTAAACTGATTGAAGAGAAGAATTTAACCCGTTACGATAAAAATTAGCACTCGATAAAAAAGAGTGCTAATTTTTTTGTGTTTTTTCTTGACAAGACAATTTATTGGGGTATAATAGAGTTATAAATTAGCAGTCTTCAAACAAGAGTGCTAACGAATGGAGGTGGGTCTTATGATCACTCAACGTCAGAGTGATATTCTGAATCTGATTGTTGATCTATTTGTTCAAACTCACGAACCTGTTGGTTCAAAAAGTTTGCAAGAAATGATCGAGTCAAGTTCGGCCACCATTCGTAATGATATGGCTCGCTTAGAGAAGATAGGCTTATTGGAAAAAGCCCATACTTCTAGTGGTCGAAAACCGAGTTTAGCTGGGTTTAAGTATGTGATTGAGCATTCTATGCAAGAAGGACGGCTTGATGAAGCAGATGCTTATCAAGTCATTAAAGCCTTTGATTTTGAAGCTTTTAAGTTAGAAGATTTGTTGCAAACAGCTAGTCGGCTTTTAGCTGACATGACAGGCTATACAGCGGTGACACTTGATGTGGAAGCTAAAGAACAGACTCTAACAGGTTTTAAGATTGTCCAGCATAGTAGCCATGATGCTTTGGCGATTATGGTTTTAGATGCGTCAAAGCCAGTAACGATTCAATTTGCCATTCCGAAAAACTTTTTGAGTCGTGATTTACTGGTTTTGGAAAATCTTGTCAATGAACGTCTGCTTGATAAATCTGTCCTAGAAATTCACTATAAGCTCAGGACAGAGATTCCGCAGGTTGTGCAAAAATATTTTGTGACGACCGATAATGTTCTTGATTTGTTCGAATACATTTTTTCTGAGTTATTCCGAGAAAGTGTTTTTATAGCTGGTAAGGTTAATAGTTTGAGCTATGCTAACTTAAAAACCTATCAATTTTTGGATAATAATCAAGAGGTCGCCAACTTATTAAGGGAGCAAATGCAAGAAGATGAGATGACTCATATTGACCTAGCTGATCAGCTAAAACAAGATTTGGGACAGGTCGGTGTCATCCAACAAAAATTTCTCATTCCCTATCGTGGTTTTGGGCAGTTAAGTCTAATTGGTCCGGTGGAGATGGATTATCGCCGACTGATTAGTTTAATTAAATTAGTGAGTAAGGTTTTGGCTGTTAAATTGGGTGATTACTATCGCTATCTTAATAGTAACCATTATGAAGTAGAAAAAGGAGACGATTATGTCGGAAGATATTAAAAATGAAGCATTAGAAGAGGAAACAAATCCTATTGAAGAAGAAATGACAGAGACAGTCGCTGAAGAAACAGAGGACTCATCTTCTGAGGTAGCAAGGCTTCAAGCAAAGGTTGATGAGTTTGAAAACAAATACTTACGAGCTCATGCTGAAATGCAAAATATTCAACGTCGTGCCACAGAAGAACGCCAACAACTACAAAAATACCGTTCACAGGATTTGGCCAAGAAAGTTTTACCAGCCTTGGATAATCTTGAGCGTGCTTTGGCAGTTGACGGATTGACAGAAGACGTTAAAAAAGGTCTGGAAATGACACGTGATAGTTTGGTTCAAGCCCTTAAAGAAGAAGGTGTTGAAGAAGTGGCGACAGAGCAGTTTGATGCTAACTTCCACATGGCTGTTCAAACCTTGGCTGCTGATGAAGGCCATCCAGCAGATACGATTGCAGAAGTTTTCCAAAAAGGTTATCAACTCCATGATCGTTTATTGCGTCCAGCCATGGTAGTTGTTTATAACTAATTTATCGTTAAAATGATGCTTGTCCGAGATGACATTAAACTAGCAGAAGTATAAGTAAAGAAATAGAGGTAACACAATGTCTAAAATTATTGGTATTGACTTAGGAACAACAAACTCAGCAGTAGCAGTTCTTGAAGGAACTGAAAGCAAGATTATTGCTAATCCAGAAGGAAACCGTACGACACCATCGGTTGTTTCTTTTAAAAATGGCGAAATCATCGTTGGTGATGCCGCAAAACGTCAAGCAGTTACGAACCCAGAAACAATCATCTCAATCAAATCAAAAATGGGAACATCTGAAAAAGTTTCTGCCAATGGTAAAGAATATACACCACAAGAAATATCGGCTATGATCTTGCAATACTTGAAAGGTTATGCAGAAGATTATCTAGGTGAAAAAGTTGAAAAAGCAGTTATTACCGTACCAGCTTATTTCAATGATGCTCAACGTCAAGCAACAAAAGACGCTGGTAAGATTGCAGGTCTTGAAGTCGAGCGTATCGTCAACGAACCAACGGCAGCAGCCCTTGCTTATGGTCTAGACAAAACAGATAAAGATGAGAAAATCCTTGTATTTGACCTTGGTGGTGGTACGTTTGACGTGTCAATTCTTGAACTTGGTGACGGTGTCTTTGATGTACTAGCAACTGCAGGTGACAACAAACTTGGTGGTGATGACTTTGACCAAAAAATCATTGATTTCTTAGTAGAAGAATTCAAGAAAGAAAATGGTATCGACTTGTCAGCTGACAAGATGGCTCTTCAACGTTTGAAAGATGCGGCTGAAAAAGCTAAAAAAGATCTTTCAGGTGTGACACAAACTCAAATCAGCCTACCATTTATCACTGCAGGAGCAGCAGGCCCACTTCACTTGGAAGTTGCTTTGACTCGTGCTAAATTTGATGATTTGACACGTGACTTGGTAGAACGTACAAAAATTCCAGTTCGTCAAGCTCTTTCAGATGCAGGTTTGTCAATCTCTGAAATTGATGAAGTTATCTTAGTTGGTGGTTCAACACGTATTCCAGCCGTTGTTGAAGCTGTAAAAGCTGAAACTGGTAAAGAGCCAAACAAATCAGTTAACCCTGATGAAGTAGTTGCTATGGGTGCAGCGATTCAAGGTGGTGTCATTACAGGTGATGTGAAAGATGTCGTTCTTCTTGATGTTACACCATTGTCACTTGGTATTGAAACTATGGGTGGTGTCTTTACGAAATTGATTGAGCGTAATACGACAATCCCAACGTCTAAATCACAAGTGTTCTCAACGGCAGCAGACAATCAACCAGCCGTAGATATTCATGTGCTTCAAGGTGAGCGTCCAATGGCAGCAGACAACAAAACACTTGGTCGTTTCCAATTGACAGACATTCCGGCAGCTCCTCGTGGTATTCCACAAATTGAAGTGACATTTGATATTGATAAAAACGGTATTGTGTCTGTTAAGGCTAAAGACCTTGGTACTCAAAAAGAACAACATATCGTCATCAAATCTAACGATGGTCTTTCAGAAGAAGAAATTGATCGCATGATGAAAGATGCTGAAGCAAATGCTGAAGCAGATAAGAAACGTAAAGAAGAAGTTGACCTTCGTAATGAAGTTGACCAAGCTATCTTTGCGACAGAAAAAACGATTAAAGAAACAGAAGGCAAAGGTTTTGATGCAGAGCGTGACGCAGCTCAAGCGGGTCTTGATGATTTGAAAGAGGCTCAAGAGTCTGGCAATCTTGATGAGATGAAAGCTAAACTAGACGCTCTTAACGAAAAAGCACAAGCCTTGGCAGTGAAACTGTATGAGCAAGCAGCAGGTGCTGACCAAGCTACTGATAGCTCAGCAGATGATGTTGTCGATGGTGAGTTTACTGAAAAGTAAAGCTAGACTAAAAAATGCAGAGGTTGCAGCCCAGCCTCTGTTTTTGGGTAAGAAGAGAGAAAGGAAGAGTGTTCGCAATCGAACACGGGCTAAGAACTGAGCCAAAAAGATAATTTTCTAGGTTATAACATGCCTATCGTTAAAATATCTGTTTTTGGCTTCCTTTTAACGCCCTTTGTATCTTATTATGAACAATACAGAATTTTATGAGCGTTTAGGTGTGTCAAAGGATGCGTCGCAAGACGAAATCAAAAAAGCCTATCGCAAAATGTCGAAAAAATACCATCCTGACTTGAATAAGGAAGCAGGAGCTGAACAAAAATACAAGGACATTCAAGAAGCCTATGAAACCTTGAGTGACAGTCAAAAGCGTGCCAGCTATGACCAATTTGGTGCTGCAGGAGCAGGTGGTGGTTTCGGTGGCGGAGCAGGTGGCTTTGGTGGTTTTGACGGCTCTGGTTTCGGTGGCTTTGAGGATATTTTCTCGAGTTTCTTTGGTGGTGGAGCAAGTCGTAATCCCAATGCCCCACGTCAGGGGGATGATTTACAATATCGTGTCGATTTGAGTTTTGAAGAAGCGATTTTTGGTACGGAAAAAGAAGTCAAGTATAGCAGAGAAGCGTTTTGTGGGACTTGCTCTGGTTCAGGTGCCAAGCCTGGTACCAGTCCTGTTACTTGTGGACGTTGTCATGGTGCAGGTGTCATGACAGTAGATACGCAAACACCGCTTGGCATGATGCGTCGTCAAGTGACCTGTGACCGTTGTCATGGTCGTGGTCAAGAAATCACCTCACCATGTCAAACCTGTCGCGGAACGGGTCATGAAGAACAAGTTCACAAGGTGTCCGTCAAGGTGCCGGCAGGTGTCGAAACAGGTCAACAAATCCGTTTGGCAGGTCAAGGAGAAGCAGGATTTAATGGTGGCCCGTATGGAGATCTATTTGTCATCATCAATGTTCGCCCAAGTGATAAGTTTAAGCGTGAAGGGGCGACGATTTACTATCAGTTGGATTTGAACTTTGTTCAAGCAGCTTTGGGAGATACGATTGAAGTGCCAACTGTTCATGGTGCCGTTGAGTTGACCATTCCAGAAGGTACCCAAACAGGCAAAACCTTCCGTCTTAAAGGTAAGGGAGCACCACGTTTACGAGGTGGTGGTCAAGGGGATCAACATGTTACAGTGACAGTGGTTACCCCAACCAAACTTAATGACGGTCAAAAAGCAGCCCTTAAATCTTTTGCAGAAGCTAGTGGCTTTAATCAAGTTCATCCTAAGAAAAAAGGATTCTTTGATAAGGTAAAAGACGCTTTTGATGATATTTAAGATGTAAATGAACCAAGGTCTGAGGGCCTTGGTTTTTTATAAAAACTGGGGCTTTGAGAATAGTGGTTGATTTGCTATAATAGGAGGCATGGTAAGATATAAGGCAACCATCTCTTATGATGGCAGTGGTTTTGTTGGCTTTCAAAGACAGAGTCACGGACGAACAGTCCAAGAAGAATTAGAAAAAACCTTGACCAAATTAAATAGTGGTCAAGCAGTTACGGTACATGGGGCTGGTCGGACAGACAGTGGTGTCCATGCCTATGGTCAGGTAGTTCATTTTGATTTGCCTCAGTTACGGGATTTGGAAAAAATACGTTTTGGCTTAGACACGCAGAGTCCAGATGATATGGCAGTGTTGCAAGTGGAGCAAGTGGCAGATAATTTTCATGCTCGCTATCATAAACATCATAAAACCTATGAGTTTTTGGTGGATATTGGTCGTCCCAAAAATCCAATGTTGCGGCATTATGCAACACATTTTCCTTATGAAATCGATGTTTCTTTGATTGAGCTTGCCATTAAGGACTTGGTCGGAACGCATGATTTCACGGGGTTTACAGCTAGTGGGACCAGTGTGGATAATAAGGTGCGAACGATTAGTCAAGCAAGTGTTCGTTTGGATAAGAGTCGTCACTTGTTGATTTTTACCTTTACAGGCAACGGTTTTCTTTATAAGCAAGTGCGTAATATGGTGGGAACGCTATTAAAAATTGGTAACGCTCGTTTTCCAGTTGGTCAAGTGAAAGAGATTTTGAAGCAAAAAAATCGACAATTAGCAGGGCCGACGGCGGCTCCTAATGGGCTATATTTAAAGGAGATTATCTATGAAGACTAAATATATCCTAGCTATCTCTGGTAGTGACATTCTTAGTGGTGGAGGCATGCAGGCTGATTTGGCAACTTTTACCCATCACGGTTTATTTGGTTTTGTTGCCTTGACAAGCCTTGCCACAATCAATGGACAAGGCTTTGAGATTCATGCTTTGTCTGATGAATTGTTGGCTGAACAGTTGACAAGTTTAGAAGATGTTCCATTCTCTGCGGTTAAGTTAGGGCTATTGCCTAATCCTGCCGTGGCTAATCGTGTGTTAGATATGATTACAGCTCGTTCGACACAACCTATCGTTTTAGATCCTGTCTTGGTTTTTAAGGAAAATGGTGATGATCAGATTAGTCAGATGAGAGCAGAACTTTTGAAGTTTTTTCCCTATGTGTCTATTATCACTCCCAACCTTCGTGAAGCAGAAATCTTATCTGGCATTAGTATTTCTAGCCTATCTGATATGAAACAAGCTGCTCAAAAATTATATGAGTTAGGTGCTAACCAAGTGGTTATCAAGGGTGGGACACGTCTGGATAAGACGCAAGCTATTGACTTGTATTATGATGGTAAGGACTTTTATGAGTTGGCTCTGCCTATTTTACAAAACAATAATAATGGGGCGGGTTGTACCTTTGCAGCAAGTTTAGCTAGTCAGTTGGCATTAGGTCAGCCCATGTTTGATGCCATAAAGGCAGCCAAGTCTTTTGTTCATCAAGCGATTCAGGGAGCCAATGATTATGGGGTACAATATGAAAACAAGTAACACGCAATATTTAACGCTTTTGGCGATTTTGGTAGCAGTGACCTTGGTCTTGGGGCGATTTGTCATGATTCCTATGGGCAAGGGATTTTTAACCCTGTTAGATGTAGGGATTTATTTTACGGCGGCTTATCTAGGAAAAAAAGAAGGAGCCTTGGTTGGAGGTCTGTCAGCCTTTTTACTGGATTTGTTAGCAGGCTATCCTAACTGGATGCTGATTAGTTTGTTTGCTCACGGAGTTCAAGGCTATTTTGCTGGTTTTAAGGGCCGTCAAAAAGGATTAGGTTTAATTCTGGCTAGTTTGGTCATGGTTAGCTCCTATTTTTTAGCTTCCTGGGGCTTTTATGGGCTAGGTATCGCCTTGGCAGATGTGTTGGGAAATATCTTGCAAAACACCTTGGGTATGTTCTTGGGACTAAGTGTAGCTAAGGTTTTTGCAAAACTGAACTAATAGCATCTTTTTTACTTAAATGTAAGAATTTTTGTTATAAAAAATAGAAAAACGACCGTTTGTGTTCGTTTTTTTTATTATAGTTCTTTTTTCAATAGTGTTATGGCTTTTGAGTAAAAAAAAAACACAAAAAATGTTTGTTTTATACGATTGTTGTTGCTATAATAAATAATATCTAGTGAAAATGTTAAGAAAGAGTCTAATGATGAAAGCCACTCAATTATCCTATCGTAATCAGAAAAAAGTATTATTTTCTAACCTGTCTTTTGATACTAAAAAGAACCCTTTAATCGTTATTGAAGGAAAAAATGGTTCTGGTAAATCAACCCTGTTGAAGATTTGTCTAGGTTTGGTCAAGGCTAGTTCAGGACAGGTTGAGTTAAGTGAGCGAGTAGGCTATGTACCAGACTCGTCAGAACCCTACTTTATTGGCATGTCACCACAGGTCTTTTTTCAATTTTTATGTGTCAATCTTAGTTTGCCTGAGTCAGATTTCCAACAACGCTTAGAGGACTTGCGAGCAAAATTTTCTTTTCATCATCAGTTAATGACAACTCCCATTCAATCGCTGTCTTTGGGAGAAAAGAAAAAGGTCATGTTAATGGCGGCTTTTCTTCTTGATCCCCCGCTCTATTTGATGGATGAGCCATTTTCTGGTTTGGATGAGCAGAGTTTGACCTACCTATCAGAAAAGATTAAAGAGGAGTTGACAAAAGGGAAGTCTTTTGTCATCGTGACACATGGTTATCAAGATTACTTGTCTGACACTGCTTTGATGCTACAACTTTAAGGAGGGTAATATGTTAGCTAATCTTCACCTCTTGTTTATTGCCAGACAAGGCTACTGGCAGGACAAAGAAGAGGTCAAACCCGGACAATTTTGGCTGTATTTGTTTCCCTATCTTTTCTCATCTATCCTAATTTTCGTGTCATTTTTATTAGTCAAAGAGAAAATCATTGACCTACTTGATGGTTATTCATTTTATGGTTTGATGTCCTATCTGAAATTAACCAAGTACATTCTTTATGCCATTATCCCCTTAGGCATAGTCTATGAAAATTTCTACTTGGTTAAGAACCAAACCAAAGAAACCTTTCATCTCTTTTTTGGTGTCAATAGGTGGTCTTGGTCACTTCTAGCCTTACTGAGAAATAGTGTGATTATACTACCAGCACTGACTTTAGGCTTGTTTTTTCAACCAGTTTTGACAATTTATTTATTTCTTGCCAGCCATTTTTTGAGTTTTCCATTGTTGAGCCGTTATCAATTCTGGCAAAGAAACCGTTGGACTACATCACAAACTCTGGGTCAGTTGACCTATATTCGTTCTGTGGTGGATGACTTAACCTTACTGCGTGCCTTTTTACTACCACTGAGTTCCCTTCTCCTCTTTCTCGTCTGGGAATTTAGCTTGGGCAAATCCGTCACCTTGTTAAGTCAATCGCCAGTTTCTCTCGCCTTCTTTTTAGGAACAATCGCCTACTATTCTAAAAGTCCAATCTATTACTTTTTAGCTCTCTTAAAAGATATGCCTTACTTAAAAGTCTTGCGACTGAATTTGACCAGTTTCTTTTTACCGAAACTGTTACTGATGGCAGCCTTGTCCTATCTTCTAGTTGCTGTTCCGGTTCTGTTTTTCTTGATTTGGAAAGGGGCAAGTCTGTCTTACAGTTTGAGTTGGGCAGGAACCTTGCTTGTCGTTTACCTAACCTTACAAGGTTTTCAGTTACGCGAGGTGATTTATTTCAAGGAAATGCGTTTCATGCTAGCCAAGGAAATTGATAGTTATCGTTTGCCCATGTCTTATTATCTCAAACGTTGGCTCATCAGTTTAAGCATGAGTTTAGTTGGTGTGTTGTTGCTGAAGTATTCGTCGTTTTATTTGTTAGTGTCTGTGGTATGTCTATGTTTACTGAGTCAGTTCATTAACTATTCTTATTTGATTCGCCGTTATTTTTCATAGAAAGGGTATTTGCTGTGAGTTTAATTCATCTTGAAAAATTAAGTAAGCATTATCGGATTAGTCAGACCCAGACGGAAAATGTCTTGCGTTCGCTGACTGCCGTGATTGAAGCTGGTAAGTTGACCGCCTTGTATGGGCCGTCTGGCTGTGGTAAGACTAGCCTACTCAATATTTTGAGTGGCCTAGACCGTGATTACGAAGGTAGGGTCTTGTTTAAGGGGCAGGATTTCAAGGAACTTTCCGAACAAGAGCTAACCCTTTTTCGTAAGGAACATATTGGTTTTGTCTTTCAAAACTTCAATCTCATCGCTCATCAGTCAGTATTAGATAATGTTCTGTTGCCACTGTACTTAAAAGGTATCTCCCATAAGGAAATGGTGGCTAGGGCAGAAAAGGTTCTTGAAGATTTAGATATGCTAGCCTTCAAGAATAAAAATGTCAAACAGTTGTCTGGTGGTCAAAAGCAGCGTGTCGCTATTGCGCGTGCCTTGGTCAATGATCCCGATTTGATTGTGGCAGACGAACCAACAGGTTCTTTGGATTCTAAATCCCAAGAAATGGTGTTAGAAATTTTTCAAGACCTAGTTAAAGAGGGCAAGACAGTCTTGGTGGTTACCCATAATCCAGAAGTGGCAGACTATGCCGATGTGATTATCAAAATGAAAGATGGTGAGATTATTGAAGAAAGCAAAGGTCAAAAAGAATAACTTATCTCAACTATATCAGCTCAAGTTGGCTTGGAGTAATTTTTTAGAACGTAAGTGGCGGAATCTCTTGATTGCTCTTGCAACCTCGATTGGTTTTGTTGGGATTCTAATTTCTTTTGGTTTGGGAAATGCAATTATTAAGATGATTGATGAGGAAACTGGTAATGGCCAACTTCCTGCTCAGATTCAAGTGATGATCAATAGTGAAGTCAATCCAGGTGGTGTCATCAATCAGGAAGATAAGGCATTTATTGAGAAAATAGTTGGAAAAGATAAAATTAAATACTTAGAGCTTCCTTTTTCAACCATGGCAACTCAGTTAAAGTTAGCTGATAAAGGAGAGTTAGATCTATCCACGACTCTTCCTAATTATGCTCAGATCGTTAGCCTTTATCAAGATAGTGGAATCTCAGTATCGTCTAACACTAAGGAGCAAGTTTTGGCAGGGGCTCTTTATCAAGACGCTAAAGAAGAAGGTTTGACCATTCCTGAAACCTTACTTAACGATTTTAATAAGGCTAATAAAACTCAGCTAACGGCTAAGGAAGTCATTGGTCAAGAAGTTAGTTTGATGTTGATTGAAAATACTAGTCAAGGCAGTAAAAGTAGTCAGATTCAAACCAAGATTATCCGTGTTCTCAAAGATGAGATGGCTGATAGTAACAGCTATATGTCTAGCACCCAGTTAAATCAAGTTTTATCTAGTAGTGGGTTTAGCAAAACCACCCCTTATATGATTTTTGAGTTGAAAGATCCAGCTCAGACAGACCGTGTCATCGACAAGCTAAAGACCTATAAAAAATATACCGTCTTGTCGCAACAACAGATTTTGGGAGTCATCGTTAACTTTATCAAGGTGATTCAAGGCTTGTTGGTTGTACTGTCTAGTCAGGCTCTATTGGTTTCTATGGTCATGATTGGTGTTATCATTTATATCAACATCATGCAACGCTCGAAAGAAATTGGTGTCATGAAAGCAGTAGGTTACTTAAATCAGAATATCAAACGGATTTTTATCTATGAATCCCTGTTGATTACTGGAATTTCTTTAATTATGGCTTTTCTTGTGTCACTAGGAATCGGTAGTCTAGCCAATCTCCTTGTCAAGCGATTTTATCCAGAGATTGAACAAGTCTTTCTACTTGATGCAAAATCAGTACTAATCATGTGTTTGCTCGCTTTGGTCATGGGTGTTCTATCAGCCTATTTCCCAACTCGTAAGATTAGTCAATTAGACCCAGTGGAATCCCTACGATATGAATAAGTTGTTATAATTTTGATATGATAAAAAACCTGTAAAGTATTTCTTTACAGGTTTTAATATATCTTGTGATTAAGAAAGTGGTTCAAGATTGATTTCCAACACGATTGGTGTGTGATCTTGGCGTGTACCAGAAGAGATCATATCTGATTTCGATACCAAATCAGCAAGTCGCTGACTAACTAACCAATAATCAATTCTCCAGCCAGTATTGTTGATTTTGCTAGTCTTACTACGCTGTGCCCACCAAGTGTATTGATGAGGGAGATTTCCATGTAAATGGCGAAACGTATCAACAAAGCCCTTGCTTAACAGATTGGTAAACCCTTGACGTTCTTCATCAGTGAAACCTGGAGACTGACGGTTGCTGCTAGGGTTGGCAAGGTCGATTTCATGGTGAGCGACATTATAATCTCCAGTTGCTAAAACAGGCTTAATCTTATCGAGTTCAGCCAAGTAGTCAGCGTATTTTTGATCCCAAACTTGACGTTCAGCCAAACGTTTCAAACCATCTCCGGCATTGGGGGTGTAAACCTGAGTGACAAAACAATTTTCAAATTCAAGTGTGATGATACGCCCTTCATCATCCATTGTAGAAGGTGCCTCAATTTTAGGGAAAGTAATTTTAGGTTGCAGTTCTTTCTTATAAAGAAACATTGTGCCTGCATATCCTTTTCGAGCAGGTTCAACCGATGAACGCCAAGTTACCTCATAATTTGGGAAATAATCAGTTAAAATGTCCAAGTGTTTTTTTGTTGGACCTTTAGCAGAGAGTTTAGTTTCTTGAATGGCAATAATATCAGCGTCTTCTTCTACTAAGGTATCCAAAACAGCACGAGATAGTTGGGCACGACTGGAATCGCTGGTCAAAGCCGCATTAAGAGAATCAATATTCCAAGAAATTAGTTTCATGAAATTATCCTTTCCAATGTTATAATTAAAACTGTCTTTTATTATAGCAAAAAGTTACTGGAAACGTCACTAAGAGCGATCAAACAGAGCGGTAAAATAAAGCTTGTCAATTTTTTTTAAATTTTTTTTGTAAAAGTTATTGACAGGGGATGTATAGTTTGATAGAATGTAATAGTTGTCGCCTGAGAGGTGACGTTAAGACCTTTGAGAACTGAATAAGACGAACCAAGTGCGGGTTATGAGAATAACCTGTTAATAAAACAATAAGTCAGTGAAA